>NZ_JBVAPG010000134.1:0-21753 GCF_055413685.1 Bradyrhizobium sp. LeoA1Lang
GACGGACGTTGCGGGGACAAGATCGAGAGCCCGCGTAGCGGGATCGGCCTTCGGTCAGACCAGCCTCTATCGAGGACGCAGATGGGTGTGCCCGTCGCGAAAACACGTGGAATGAAGACAGGCGCCCTGGCCATTCGGATCTCGAGGCAACGAGCACAGGCCACAAGACGTGGTTTTCCTCAACCAGGCCACTTCGGAGCCGCGCGCTCTCCGCGTGAGGGATCGCCGCTGTGAGCAATCTCGGCACATCTGCGGAGGTCGTTGCCGCAAGATCATCAACGAGCCTGCCGTCGTGCTTGTCATGCGGATGCAACCTCGCCGCACCAGATCCATGCTGCCGATCGACTGCGGAAGCGCCATTGCAAGCGATCTGCCACAACGCTATCGCGAACGGCCCGCGAGGGGGCTCCGCCGCAAGGCGGGGCCTTCTTCCTTTTCGAACGTCACTTGCGACCTACAAAGACGCCATGCGCAACGAGCGCCACAAGCATGGTGGAGTACACGACCGCGTGGAGGGAAATCGCGCACAGGACAATCGGCTATCTAATGCACACATCTTTGTTGCGAAGATCGGCGAAGACTGATTCCCTGGCGGGAGGCGGTCTTGTGGAGAGCGGTCGTATGTCGATGGAGGTGGGGCTGGGGCTGGGGCGATTTGGCGATCGTCGCCTGGAAAAAGGGGGGCCGCATTGCATGCGGCGCTCGTTCGACGGCCTGGTTCGTGCATTCGACGCCTTGCAGGGAGCCGAGCGTAGGAGGTCCGCTTCACGCGTTTTCTGCGCAATGATCGGGTGAGTGTCGCAGAGATGGCGAGCCATGCGGCTTCGCGCACGGCGGAACGTGTTGCCGGTCGCGAGATCATCGTGGTTCAGGATACCAGCGAACTGATCCTTGGCGGACGGCGCGCCAAAGCCAACGGTTATGGACCTGTCGGCAAAGGCGGCGGAACACGGGGCCTGCTTTTGCATGCGGCGCTCGCACTCGATGCCGGCACTGATGCGTTACTGGGTCTTGTCGATGCGCGGGTCTGGAATCGGGACAAGGGCAAGGTGACGCCCCGGCGATCGCGAGCAACACCAGACAAGGAGTCCCAGCGTTGGCTGTCCGCGACGGTTCAAGCCAGCGCGGCCTTATCGACCGCGCAAAGCATCACCGTGATCTCCGACCGGGAAAGCGACATCTACGAGCATTTCGCGCGACGTCCGGCGAATGTGGAGTTGCTTGTCAGGGCAAACTGGAATCGGAAGATCAAACTGAAGTCCGGAGCTTTTGCGAAGCAGTTTGCATTTGTTGATGGCTTGCCGGAAGCCGCCCGGTTCAGCGTGACGATTCCTGCGGCGCCGGGCCGCAAGGAGCGGATAGCCGAGCTTGCCTTGCGCTTCTCGCCGATCATGCTATGCTGGCCCCATCCCAGCCCTGCCCCAGATCTGCCCGACATGATCCGCCTGACCATGGTGGACGTTCGGGAGGTGTCATCGACCCATGACGGCGAGCCGATCCATTGGCGGCTTCTCACCACGCATGTCGTAAGAAGCCCGAAACAAGCACGTCGGATCGTCGACCTCTATCGCAGGCGTTGGACCATCGAGGAGTTCTTCCGCACGCTCAAATCCGCCGGTTTTGATATCGAGGAAGCCGACATTGGCGAACCCGAGGTCATGATCAAGTTCGTCGCCGCAGCTACCGTAGCGACGGTCACGATCATGCAACTGGTTCGCGCCCGTGACGGCACGACCGAGGAAGAACTGACCGAGGCCTTCGAGCCGGATGACCAGCCTGTGCTGGAAGCCCTCTCTTCTCAACTCGAGGGGGCCACTGTGAAGCAAAAGAACCCGCATCCAAAAGGCACTCTCGCCTTCGCTGCGTGGGTCATTGCTCGGCTTGGAGGATGGACCGCCTACTATGGAAAGCCTGGTCCAAAGGTGATGCGCCTGGGCCTCGAAGCCTTCCGTCGCATCAAATACGGCACCACTTTGAGGCTCAAAAATGTGTGAATCGGATAGAGGACAATCGGGGAGGGCACGACGCCCACCCCTCGCACGCACGGAGCATGAAACATCAGGCGGCCTCCCGCTCGCTTTCGGCCTTCGGCTGAAGGCTGTGCAGATACGCAACCGCGCGCTGCGCATGGGCCGCAGCAGAGAAGATTGCACGCCGATCGTTAGAAAGAACGGAGACCCAACTTGCCACATAAGCCGCATGATCGGGTCTCGGTTCGAGCTCGGGCACAATGGCAAGGTCGGCGCAGACGAGCGCGGATCCAATTTCAGCGACAAGTTCTTCGCGCGCCGCCTCGCTGCGATCTTTCGCGTAGCGGCTGAGATCGCGGCCGACGCGACGGGCATCCGCCGTCCAATGAATATGTTCATGGCTCAGCACCGCCACGTATGACGCGGCATCACGGAAGCTCGCGAAAATTGGCATTTGAATGTGATCGCTCGATGGCGAATAGAACGCTCGCGAGCCGCCATGCCGGATTACGGAGCCGGTGTTGGCGAAGAAACGATCCGCGTGCTCGATCCGCGCGATGGGATCGAGGATCGGCGTCGGCCGGTGATAAAAGTGTTCCGGCAGACCTTCGATCTGTTCGACGTTGAAGACGTTGTAGGTCTTGAGGAACGGAATATCCCGCTCGACTTCACCGCCGTGTTCATCCGTCTCGGTTTTCGTAAACCGGCTTGCATAGATGACGGTTGATCCTGACTCGCCCTTGCGAACATGGCCGCCGAGTTCGATCGACTGCTTGAAGGTCATCCAGATCGATGAGGTGAAACCGCGCGCCAGTCCTTCCGACCACAACAGCAACACGTTCATGCCCGTGTAAGGCTCGCCATTGTGGCGCAACGGTCGGGTGATCCGGCCGGTCGCATTGCCGGCGCTCCAGGGCTGCACCCAAGGGCGCACGCCCTTCTCCAGATCGGCGATGATGCGTTCGGTGATCCGCGCATAGATGTCGGCGCGGCCGCCTTCTTTCTTCCCACTCATTTTCCTGAACCTCCGTTGGGAGGCCGCGCCCATCGCGGCCCGTCACGGCGGTCCGAAGCCGGGGAATTCAGGGGGCTGGCGCACCCAAGGGCCGAAACGAAGTGGAGGGCGGCGAAGCCGTTGCGCCGGCCGCCGGCCCCGGCAAGACCGACAGCGGGACGGGGTGCGATGAGCTCCCCTCACCTTCCTTCACTCTGCCGCTTCCGCCCCTGCCTTCTTCCCGGCATGGCTGGAGCGATAGTGTTCGATCCGTGGAACGACGATGCACAGATATTTCCCTTGAGTCCGCGTGCCAGGCGGCACGCGATAGCGACATGACGAAGGGTCGGTCCTCGGATGGATCGGCCCTGAATGGCGAAACGAAAATCGGGCGAGGCCGAAGCCTCGCCCGGTGCGGCTCAACTGAACGCCGCCATCTGCAGCTCGGCCGCCTTGCGATCGACGGTCTGCCCGGGATTATCGACCGGGCGCTCGAAGGGCTTCCAGCGCTCGCCGACGACCTGCTCGTAGGCTGCGACGGCGCCTTCGGCCGCCATGCGCAGCGCGTGCGACTGGATGGCCATGTCGGCGGCAAACTCGCGCTTGCGCTGCGCGGTGCTGTCGAAGCCGACCGGACCGTCGAGGTCCTCGCCACGAGCGTCGTTGGCGGCCTTCGCCGTCGCGTCGCGGGCTTCTGTCACCGCGCGGCTGTAGAACTGACCCGCGCCGTGGGCGGAGCCGACATAGGCACCGACGATCCGCTGGAGATGGATCTGCATCGCGCGCTCGCCAAGGCCTTCGCTGAGGCTCGCGGCCGTCTCGACGATCATGCGCTCATGGAGATCGCGGATGCCGTCGCTGTCGAGAACGGGAAGGCCGAAGCTCTCGGAGATGAGGGCGGCCTGGGCGGCGTCGGGGCAGGCGAGCCTGACCATTTCGAGGGTGGTGCTTTTACGAAGCAGGACGACCTTGGCAGGCTGGCGGGGGGTGCGAGCAGTCTTGGTCATGGGAACATACTTTCCTTCGGTTTCTCCCTGAAGGCTTGGGCCGGCTCATGCCGGTCCTCCCTTCGGGTGCGATCGAGAAAAACCGGCGGAACGACGGGCGCTTCAGGGTCCGGGGCTGCCGGATCGAGCGGAGCGGGTTTGCGGACAAGCAGGGCTTTCAGCCCTCGCGCGGGACGCGGACCCGCTTTGCCGAGATCGGCGGTCCCGGCCGCAACGCGGCGCGATAGCGGCCTTGAAGCGCCCGGCCGCCGGTTTACGAGCGCGACAAACCCGAGGGGAGATCCGGCGGCCCGGAACGATGAAGAGAAAACCGGGCGGGCAAGGATCGCCATGACTTACCGCGAACTCGTGCGTTGCCCCAGGTCGAGAACGACGGGACAGCTTCCTTGATGTCAGGCGATTCCGACTGCGCGCGTCCAGACCCGCCAGAGCCTTATGAGCTCCTCGATCTCGGCGCAGTAGGCATCCGGATGTTCGCGACTGGAGAACCGGCGAGGCGGTGCACGAGCGTTGCCATGTCACGGGCCTATCGCGATCCACAGCGAAGACGTCGGACACGTCAAATCCGCCGAGGCTGCCGGCGTGTCGCCAGGCCAGGATGAAGTTCGCGACGCGGCGCGACTGGCCGGTGCTACACTTGGCGATGCAGAGTCGTTCGAACGCTGCGCGCGCGTTGTCATCCATGGTCGCCATCCCCATGGCTGCGCGATCGCACAGCAAGGCCGGCCCGATTGCGCGGGCCGCGAGCGCCAAGCCAATCGGAGGGAAGGCCGTTGCGAGCACAGTACGCCGCGATGGCGGCATCCTGCTGCACGAGCTTGCGGGACAGTGCGTCGATCTCCGGCTGGCGTTCCGCAGTGATTGCGAAAGATGCGAGCGATACCGCTCGAGGAAGGCACTCGGGTCCGGCGCCCTGCCCCGCCGATAACCGGCGCATTTCGGCTTCAGCTGCGGGATCAGCGCCGTCATCCGCCGCGTGATCTGGCGGTCGATCAAGTCGAGCTGGCGCTGAATCTCCCGCCGCGCCTCCTGCATGCGGTGAAGGGGTGCCAGGCGATCCGGGGATAGGCTCATGTTACCCTCCCGGTCTGCCAGCCGACGAAGTCCGATGGCCCGCCATAGATCTGGTGCCGGTTCGGGTCGATCACGAAGCCAAAGCGTCTGACCTCATATTCGGAGGATGGAACGAGGAAGCGCCGCTCCTCCGTTCCAGCTCCGCGCCTGCGGCCGGGCGTTGCAACGCACTCCACGAAGCCTTCGCAGCGACTTGAGGTGATCGCCGAGATGACGATCCAGTCGTCGGCATGCGCCAGCTCGAAACTGCGACGATCCTTCTCATAGGACTCTCCCGGTGCGAGCACAGTGCCGAACATCGTCTCCCAGGCGTCCGGCCATGAATCCTTGAGCCTGCGTTCGGCGCAGCGGCGCTCGAACGCCGTGAAGAGATGCGGAAAGGTGATCGCAACGATCGCCCATTCCGAATCTTCCTCATACCAGCCGCCCATCGATCGCAGCGTGGGATGGACCTTGCGGTTTACCTCGGCCGAGAGCTTGAAGCCTCCATGTCCGGCCGTCGAGTGTCGTTCGACGCCTTCGGCATAGAGCGTCGCGCCCTGCGAGGCGCCCCAGGGCGTGTGGGCACGCGAAAACACCTCGACGCGGCCAAGCATTTTGCGCTCGTGCTGGTGCTCGGCGTTTTCGAGAACGCGGGCATGGAATGCCGCTTCATCGGCAAGCACGCCGGATTGGCCATAGAAGTCGCTGCGCGTCCATTCGCCCATTGGTCGAGGAATGCGCCAAGCTGTGGCGAGATAATGCCGGCCGTCGCGGCCGGGCGCCATCGCGAAGGCCGTGTCGCCAACGAGCGCGACGAGAAGACCGTCGGCGCTACGTCCAAAAGAACCCCCCGGAAATCCGGGGGCATGCCTGTCTATGCAAGTGGGAGAAGACGGAATCATGCCGCAGTCCTCCCCTCAATGAGGTCAGCCCCGACCTCGTCGGTCGTCACCTCCTCGCGCACCGCGTTTGGATAGCCGTGGCGCGTCAGCCACTCCTTCGCATCGGCCTCGTTGGTCGCGAGATAGACGAGCTCGGCGCCGTCACCAGCACGGTCGAACACGCGGACTGACCCAATGGCCGGACGTTCGACGATGGTGAAGTTGAGCTTCGAATCGACCGAGAACGTCCGATGCACGCAGATCGCGATGACGCCGCCGGCGCCATAGTCTCCCTCATGCAGCGTGAAAGACGCCGAGAGCGAGATGTTGCCGACACCTCGCTCACCCTGCTTCCGGATCAGTCGGCCCCGGCTGTTTTTGGTCTGCCAGGCTGCAAGTTTCTTTCTGAAGCGAGACGGCGGCTTCGGCGTGCCGTCAGACCAGGCGACCATTGAGCCGATTGGAGCGTTTTAAGATCGAGTGCGCGGACATGGTGTCCTCCGTGTTTGCACGGATGTGGAAACAGAACCGCCGCCGGCATGGCCGGCGGCGGCAGATGGTTCGGAACAGGAAGGCGGCGGGCGGTTATTCGGCCGCCTCCCTGAACGCCTCGGCGTCATCCCGGGCCGGGTCATCGGCGATGCCCGCGGTTTCCTCATCGACCTCGTCGGCATCGTCCGAGACGGTCGTGCTTGACGACAGCCATTCGGAAAGCTTCGTCGCGTCCGGTGCGAAGAGCGCCGCGGAGTGGACGAAGCGTCCCTCCTTGAAGTGCTCGCCGAGCGCGGCGCGGGTGTCCTTCGCACGCAGGCGCGGAAGGACCGGCGTGTCCTTGCACGACGCCTCGAGCGCGGGGCGCGACAGGCACGACAGAAAGTCCTCGGTGCCCATGTTGGGCAAGAACTCGTCCGCGCCGATCGTCGCGCCGGCAATACAGGCAACGATGCCGCTGTTGGTGGCGTTCTCGCGGCACGAGAACACGTCGATGAGCATGGCGCGCGCTGCAACGCGCAGCGTGTCCATGTCGAAGGCGAGTGTGCCTTCGCTGTCGACCAGCACCGCCGTGTGCTTGGCCAGGCGGCTATGGCCGTTATGGAAACCGACGCTTCCCGTCGTGACGGAGACGTTGTGGCCGGCGAAGGCAAGGATCAGCAGCGCCATCAGCGTGTCATCCTCGATCGGTGTGCGGCCGAGCGCTTCGCGCAGCGCATCCGTCCGGTAGTCGCCGATCATCTCGACGCCCTTGCGCGTCACATCGGGACGAGCCTTGGAAACTGCGCCGACGTCGTCCGGAGCGCTGACCGCGTCCGGCGCAGTCTTGCGCTTCGGCTTCTTCGCCTCGGGCATGCGGTAATGCACCGTCTGCACGCGGCCCTCGCGGTCGAGATACAAGGCGGTGCAATCCGACTTCGTCGGCTTGCCGTGGACCCGTTCGGCCTTCGCCGGCAGCTTCACCTCTCCCCAGTTCGTGGTCTCAGCGATGACGCCCTTCTTCGGCAGGTTGTTCGCCATCCACTCCTGCTGCGCGCCGAGAAAGGCCTCGACGTCAGTGGTGTAGCGGCTGTCCTCGTCGGCCGGAGCAAACAGGTCCTCGACCCACTGGATTCCGTAAGCCTGCGCGAGATCGTCACCGAAGCTGGCGTGCCGTGCATGCATGCGCGTCTTCTGGAGGCCTTGCGCGACGCTCCACCAAGACACCTGCGGGTCCGCCTTGGATGGCTTATGCTTCTTCCAGACCTCCTTCTGCTCGTCGAGCGAGGCGGCGGCGATGGTGCGAAGCTGCTGCTCGTTCGGCATATCGCCCTTGGCCATGTGGTCGAGCATGGCGGACAGCACATTCGCGAGCAGGCGCAGCTTCCTGATCTGACGCACGGGAAGCGCAAGCGCGACGCCGATCGCCTCCTCGGTCCAGCCGAGCGCGACGAGGCGCTCGATCGCACGCCACTGATCGACGGCATTGAGCGGTTCGAAAGCGATGCTCTCGACCATCGAGCGCATGGCGCCATTGTCGTTCGCCGCTTCGTCGACGATGACGTCGATCTCGTCGAGACCAGCGGCAATCGCCTGTTTCACGCGGCGATGCCCGGCATTGATGATGTAGGCGTTGCTGCCGCCGGCCTCTGACGTGATGACGGGCGGCTGCACGATGCCGACAGCCTTGATCGTCGCCAGCAGCAGCGCGGCGGCCTGCGGCGTGGATTTCGTCTGACGCAGGCGGTCGGGGTTCTCCTTCAGCACGCGCGGATCTACCTTGATGAGACGCATGGGAATGCTCCTTTTTGGGGTTGCGGACCGGCACGGCCGGCCTTTCTCGTCTTCTTTCCGAAGACATCCCCTGGCCCCGCGGAGCGGGCGGGCCGGTGCAACTGCGGCCGAGCATCCCTGCCCGGCCGGACCAGCAGGGCCAAAGCCCTGCGCAGGACGACGGGTCGGGATCGCGCAGGCGGCGGTTGAGCTTCAGCGCCAGCGGCCCGCCCGCTCTGCGAGCCGCTCCTTTCTTCTCCCTCCACCCTTCTATTGAATTCCGCCCATTCTGACGCTATATTGCGTCAAGATCATTGGCACAAAAGCAAGGAGGACTGAGCCATGGGCCTTGCCCAATATGCTGACAACGGTATTTTCGCGCCGCGCCGGATTGCGGAAGCCTTTCGGACCACGAGCGAGGAAATCGCGCGCACGGCCGGCTTGGGCAAGGACGCGATCCAGCGCCGAGATCGCATCCAGTCGGACAAGACCCAACGGCGACTGCGCGAGATGATCGAGGTCATCAACAAGGTCGAGCCGCGCTTCGGTTCGGCATTGATGGCTTATGCCTGGTATCGCTCGGAGCCGCTGACGGGATTTTCCGGCCAGACAGCCATGCAGCTGGTGCGCAGCGGACGTACCGATGAGGTGCTCGACTATATCGACGCAGTCGATGCCGGCGTTCACGCTTAACCGTGGCGATCCGGTTTGAGGGGAAGCTCTACCGGGCGCTGAATCCAATCTACGCGCGTGAACCGTTGTCGGGCCGGGGTGCGGAGCTCTACGGCGGTCGCTTCAATCCAAAGGGCATGCCGGCGCTCTACACGTCCTCGTCGATTATGACGGCCTTGCGAGAAGCCAACCAGGTCGGCAACCTGCAACCGACGACGCTCGTGTCATATGATGCCGACATCGAGCGCGTGTTCGATAGCCGCGACGACCGCGCGCTGTTGAAATATGACATGGATGCCGCCGCGCTCGCGGATACGACATGGCGCGACCAGATGAAGGCAACCGGAGAGGCGAAGACGCAAGCCTTCGCCCGTCGGCTCATTAAGGCACGCTATGATGCTTTGCTAGTGCGAAGCTTTGCGCCGGGCGCGACCGCCGAGGATTTGAACCTCGTGCTGTGGCGATGGGGCGCGGATGCCCCAGCCCGACTGGTGCTGATCGATGACGAGAACCGCCTCTCGCGCTAGCGGATCAAATTGTCCTAGGAGAATGACCATGGCGGTATCGAAGACGGACCTAACCGACACGTGGTCTCTCCGGAGACCGGCGAGACGCTGCGCCGCGGCGTTCGTCCGTTCATCGTCGCCTACAAGGGCAAGAGCATCACGGTCGAGCTGCCGAGCTATTATCCGACAACGGCGACGATGGCGTCCATGTCGGAGACGACATGGCCGTGACCGATGCGGCACTGCGGGCCTTAAAGGAAGAGATCGAAGGGATTCCTTCGCCCGCCACGATCAGAAGGGTGCGCGAGAAACTGAAGCTGTCGCAGCGCGAGGCAGGCGGTCTGCTCAAGGTCGGGGAGACCGCCTTCGACAAATATGAGCGGGGTCTGGTCGAGCCGAGCGGACCGACCAGCCAGTTGTTGCGGCTCCTCGATCAGCATCCCGAACTGATCGAGGAATTGCGCGAGAACGCCTAAGCCGCGATTGCCCTCACTTCGTCTGCCCCTTCGATGTCCGAGGAGAGCGCGTTCTCGACCTCGACGAGTTGCCGGCGCTTCTCGGCGAGATCGTCGGCGAAGGCAAAGGCGCCGCCTTCGCGGGACTGATAGGACGCAAGGCGCCGCCGCGCATCGGCGAGACGCTGCCGAAAGCGTTCCCGTTCTCCCTCGAAATCATCGACCGCGTGCTCCAGGCGGGAGACTGCGCCAAGCGGCGTCACTGTAACCGGCAGCTCGATCTCGTATTCGGCGGCGGTCCGCAACAGCATGGTGGTGTAGCGATAGCCGTCGCGCCCGAAACGCTCGCCCGCATATTGGAGGTCGAAGCCGCCGATCGAGGCGATGACGCTCTTGCCGTCCTGCTGAAGCTGGACGAGGGTCAGGATCTCCTGCATCAGCGCGCGGCCGGCCTCCTTGCGCTCGGTATAGGGCCTGCCATTCATGCGCATCGCAAAGGCCTCGCCCGTCGTCGGCACAAGGCGTTCGATGTCTTGTCCGATCTGCGCGATGCGCCGGGTCGAGAATTCGATCTCGCGCTCGGCATCGCGCATCTGACGGCGCACGGCATGCTGATCATCGACATGAGCGGCGCGCAAGCGCTCCAGCCGCGCGATGTCGGCCTCTAACCCCGCCTTCTGCATCAGGCGCTGGTCGCCGGATGCGATCGCCTTGGCCATGGCGAACTGGTTCGCCTGCCCCTCGCCCAAATCTTCGAGCCGCCGAATCGAGGTATCGCCCGAGAGCGCGGCCGCAATGAAGCGGGCCTTGCGCTCATTGTTCTGCCACATGGTCGCATCGAGCGAGCCCTCGGTTGCGTAGGCGAAAACATCGACCTCGTCCTGCTGGTTGCCCTGCCGCACGATGCGACCTTCGCGCTGCTCGATCTGGGAGGGCAACCAGGGCACATCGAGATGATGCAGGGCCTTGAGGCGCAACTGCGCATTGACCCCGGTGCCCATTGTGTCGGAGGAGCCGATCAGGAAACGGACTTTCCCGGCGCGCACATCGCCGAACAGGCGCTGCTTGGCCTCGGACTTCTTGTGGTCCTGCATAAAGGCGATTTCCGAGGCGGGCACGCCCATGCGGATGAGCTCGTCGCGAATCCAGCGGTACGCCGAGAAGCCGCGGCTTTTCTCGACACTGATCGTGCCGAGATCGGAGAAGATCATCTGCGTGGCGCCGGGACGCTCGAACGGCTTGCCGTCCGGGCGCACATAGGGGTTTTCCGCGGTCTCCTCCCAGATGCGGAAGGCATTCGCGATCAGGTTGTTGAGCTTGTTGTCGGGCTCACTATCATTGTCGGGATCGACAAGCCGCAGGTCGATCGCGGCGTGGCGACCGTCGGTGATGACGGAAAGCAGGATGTCATCGCCCGGCTCCGGCGGCCGATCACGCATCTCGATCGCCTTGATGCGCTGGTCGAGGAGGACCTGATAGCGCCTGAAGGCGGCCGTCGGCTTGGACGTCAGGATCTGGCGCCGGCCGGTCGAGAGTGTCGGCACCTTCACATATTGGCGCAGATCGTCCGGCATCACCACGTCGGCGAAGGAGCGGAACATGGCGATCAGCTCCGGCACGTTGACAAAGGTGGCGAAGCGGGTGACCGGCTTGTATTTGCCGGAGGGCTGCAGCTCGAGCTCGGTCGAGACATCGCCGAAGGTCGAGGCCCAGGCGTCGAACTCGTGCAGGCCGCGATCGCGGAGCTCGGCGTAGCCGAGATAGCGCTGCACGGAGAACATCTCGCCGAGCGTGTTGGTGATCGGCGTGCCGGAGGCGAGCACCCAGCGCCCGGCCGGGATTCTTCGTCTCGATGAAGCGCGACTTCACATAAAGGTCCCAGGCGCGCTGCGAGCCGTTCGGATCGACACCCTTCAAGGTGCCGCTCGCTCATCTCCTCTTTGACGATGTCGAAGATCTGCGGGACCCGGCTGTTGAGCGCATCGGCGAGCAACTCGCCGGCATGGCGGCGGTCCGTTCCCCATTCCGAGGTGCCGGCTGCCATCCATCCGAGCTGACGCGCCTCCACGGTCCAGGAGGCCAGTTCGGGCATGTGATGGATCTTGATCTCGGCGTCCATCGTCTCCTTGACGAAGGCGACGATATCGGCGGCCGGAATCCAGGGCGCGCCGAGCCGCGCGGTGATATCGGAGGGGCTGAGATCAGCAGGCTGAACGCCCTGCAGCGCCGTGACGTTGCGCTCATAGGTAGGATCGAGCGCGGCCGCCGCTTCCGCCACCTTCAGCTTGTCGCGGACATGGCCCGACAGATAAGCGTCCGCCGTCTGCCACGATCCGTCCGCGGGATCGCGGAAGATGGCGCTGCCGAGTTCGGCGACGACGTCCTGGGCGCCACGATGCAAGAGCTCTGCGATGTGCTCGACGTCGACCCGACCACGCTCATTGAGCACCACGGCAAGCGCGTCGGCCGCGCTGGTGATCACCGGCGGCGCCGGCGGCGAGATCACGCGCTCGGTGAAGATCGGGCCGGGCTTCGCGGTCGCCTGCGCGGGGAGAGCATGTGTAGGTTTCGCCGAAGGGACCGGAGACGAGCCCGTGGGTGCCGAGCACTGACTGCGGATGGTCAGCGAACCAGCGGTTCACGCGGATGGCGCCCTCATCCTCCGTCGCAGGCCGGACTTCATTGACATCGAGCCAGGACCGATCGCCCTCGGGATCGCCGATCTTCCTCTTCCGGAAAAAGAGGATGTCGACAACGACGTCGGTGCCGGCACTAGCGCGGAAGCTGCCCTCGGGCAGCCGAATGGCGGCGACGAGGTCAGCGGTCTTGGCGATATGCCCCCGCGCCGAGACGTCCGCCTTGTCCATCGTGCCCGAACTGGTCACGAAGGCGGCGAGCGCGCCGGGCTTCAGCAAATCGATCGCCCGCGCGATGAAGTAGTCGTGCAAGCGCAGACCCATCGCTCTATACGCACGATCCGAGCGCACCGTGCGGTCGGAAAACGGCGGATTGCCGATGGCGAGATCGAAGCTCGCCGGCAGCTCCGTGCGCGCGAAATCGCCGGCGATGATGCGCGCCCGCGGCTGCAACAGGCGCACCACGCGTGCCGTGACCGGATCGAGCTCGATCCCGGTGACATGCGAGGCCTCGCGAACTCCCTCCGGCATCAGCGCCGGAAACAGGCCCGTGCCGATGCCGGGCTCAAGCACGCGGCCGCCGCGCCAGCCCAGACGCTGTAGGCCTGCCCAGATCGCACGGACGATGAACTCCGGCGTGAAATGCGCGTACTGGGTACAGCGCGCGAGCGAGGCGTGATCGAGATCGCCGACCGCATCCTCAAGGTCCGATCCGATCGCCTCCCACCCCTTGCGAAACTCGGCCTCGCCCGGGCGCCGGAACACGGAGTTGGCGAGCTCGGATGCGCCGAATCCGGTGAAGCGGATCAGCTGCTCCTGCTCCTCAGGCGTAGCCGGTCGCTCCTCGGCTTCGATCCCGGCGGCGAGCCGGATCGCTGCGATGTTATCGCGGGCGCGATCCTTCCAGCCCTTCGCCAGGGCGCGGTCGCCGGCGAGAAGGAAATTCGCGCCGCGCGTGCGGCGAGCGGATGACACGGAAACCGCGGCCGCCGCGCCCCGGGGCGCGGGGGCCGGCGTCGATGGATCGGGATCGTCGTCATCGTCCGGCTCGGCGGGACCGCCGCCGGCGAAAGCGGTGACGCCGAGGCCGAGGTCGGACGACAGCGCCGTGTTGCCAAAAAGGTCGAGGGTGAAGGGATCGTCTTGCGCCATTGGAAGTCTCCTTGTGATGAGGGCACGTGCCGTCGTCCCGCCGAGCTTCCTCGGCGGGTGCGGATGGTCACGGTGGATTGGGGATGGGAGGCGCTAGCGCACGATGAGCGACAGCGAGATGTCTGTCTCGCTCAGCTGCACCCGCAGATGCGTGTAGCGAAAATCACGATTGATGAGAGGGATGAGCCGCTCGGCTTCGATGAATTCGATGCCGTCATCGCCGCCGAAATGGCGACGCTTGTAGTCGAACCAGTCCGGATTGCCGACCGGATGGCATTCCTCGGAATAGACCACAAGCGGGCGAGCGCCATCGCTGAGCTTGCCGTTCGACATGATGTAGACGCCGTTGTCACCGACGAGCCAAAGGCCGGGTTTCTCGCCCTCACCAGGCTTTTGGCCGTAATAGGGATTGCGGAACCCGCCATTGGCGGCGGCGTCGGATTTTCCGCGTTCGATAACCGTGCGGACGGCGGGGATGGGAAACGTGAACATGACCACCTCCCTTACGCCGCGATCGCGTCAGGCAGGTAGCGCAGATGCACCGGCAGTTTCACGGCGATCTCCGCGTCGGTCAGCTGGTCGAGCAGCTTCAGCACCGTGCCGCGCTGGCCGCCGTAGATCAGCACCGTGCGCTCGCCGCGCAGATGCTCGGCCCAGCGTTCTCCGGCATAGCCGCGATAATCGTCATGCGTGCTCGACCAGATGTGCTCGAGCCGCTCGTCCCGCGTCATTGCCTTCAGGGGCCGCGATTCCCGTTCGATGATCGCGGCGCGCATCCGATCCGGCGAGCCGCGATCCGAGAGATCGCAATAGCCATGGAAGTAGCGTGGCTGGCCGTCGATCCTCAGCGCGAAGAACTCGCCGGTGATGCTGCTGGTGAGGAATTCGCGCAACGCGAACATCTCAGCCTTCATCCAGAGCGGCGGCAGGATCTCGAACATATGGTCGTGGTCGGCCTGGCTGATCTCGAACCATTCGCCGCGATAGAGAACGCTGTCGTCATTCTCGGAGCGGTTCGGCCGCTGCGGCGATCGAACATGCGGAACATTTGCCGGCGGTCGGCGATCCCCTGATACACCTTGCGGATCGGAGAGAGGGTCATGAGCGGGCTCCTTTCAGCCTCGTCGGGCTGAAGCGCGGCTCATCCTTCCGATGCGGCAGCCGGGTTTTTCCTTTCCCTCCTCTCCATCTTCATCTTGCTGCCGCGATGTAGCTGTTCGTTCCAATCCTCTGCGGCAGGCCATAGCCGATTCCGCCATCGTCTTCAGCCCTTCCTGACCCCTCCCCCGCGGCCGCCTCTCCGACCGGCCGGGTCAAGGGCCGCGGCACGCGGGCGAAGCTTCACCCTTGACGCGGCCGGCGGGCCGGCTCGCCGCCATCGCGCAGGAAGTCGGCTGCGACGACGAGCGCTCGGCATAGACCTCCACCTGCCGATTGTTGTCCGTCGGCGACCAGCCGAGCACCTGACCGCGCGCTCAGCGCTCGAATGGCGGCGACCGTCGCCAGCGACCAGCGGCCTCTCGTGCTGAGCTAGAGACTATCGGGCTGCTGGGCTTCGATCGCGGCGAGGCTCATCGCGTCGATCGCGGCTTCCGTGATGCAGAGCCGGCCGGCATCGGCCGGTCCGAGGCGAAACAGCACCTTGCCGACCGCTGCTGGCGAAGCCTCGCCATTCCGGCCCGCGCTCTTCCAGCCGGTGACGAGGCCGTTGCCGTCGACATGCGCCACCACGTGCTGCGTGGCGGCCTTCGCGCAATTGGTTATATCGGATCGCCGCACGGATGGTGGCTTCCGGCCGAAGATTGGATCACCTGATGAGTTCATCTACCGCTCGACCTCATTCATATCCACTGGCGAGAAACCGCCGGCCTTGTCACCCTCGGCTCCAATCACCCTCAGCTCCAAGCCGATCCCGCCCGCAGTCCATTTCCTGGATGATCTCGACGTAGTCCTTGAACTGGCTCGATGGGCCCGATCTATCAGGCGTCGAAGTTCTTACCTGAAAGTTCTCGATTGAGGACCACGTTCAGCTCCCATCAGCTCACACTTGGCGCGAAGCGCCCGCGGCGAATCGTGATTGTCAACACGGTAATTTGCAGGCCACGTTTGCGGAACGTGAGCCGCAGGCTGGTCAATACCAGCTCGCGTGATATGTCGGCGGCCTCGGCCAAAGCTCAGACACTTCGACCGGGGCCGCGCTTTCGTCCATTCATTAGGAATTCTATGTCAAACTCCAAAAAGAAGAGGCCAGGTCATGCGGCGGGAATACACCAAGGATGATCTGAAGGCGCTCAAGGCGCACTCGAAGGCCAGGACGCCGATCGCCATCGTCCGGGAACTTCTCGGACTCGAGGTCGAGCCTATCCATTGCCTCTTCCAGCTCTCCAGTGATCAGGACGTAGTCTTCGAACGTGCTCGACGAGCTGATGTGCTTTTCGATCAGCCGCCGCAGCTCGACCCTGAACTGATGTTTACTGAAGGTCATTCGTCTCCTCCGCGCCGCCCAGCGCCCGGGCCTGGCTCTTTAATTGCGACGCGCTCACCCTAGCGCAGAGCGCTCGTCACCGGTTGGCGTGGACGGAAGCCGATCACCACCCACCACATGGCAAAACCGATGATCAACAGCACCAGCGGCGGCGCAATCACGATCGCAACCGTGATCTGTCTGCGGGTGGTGACCTCCTCCCTGCCGCTTGTCTGGCCTGTCTCGCAGCCAGCAACGCGATCGGGTTCGATCTGTCTGCAGAACTCAGGCGGGATAGGCATCGGATGATCTCGCCAGTCGACCGCGGCGAATGCGCCGGCTGCGACTAGCCAGAACACACTAACCACCACCCACAGCCGGAAAAGGCCGCGCCCCCACCGCATGATTGGATCCCCGTTTATGGTGGCAGCATACCTCACCGCTCATCCCCTGTCTAAGATCAGCGCGAAGCGCCTGCCGGCCTTGATCGTCTAAAGCCGACTTGGTGCTGATCCATACTGAGCTTCGAGGCGGGCAATCGCAGTCTTGTCTGCCGAGGACCACTCGACGCTGTGATACTGCTCCGGTTTCGAAAATCGAGAGGCGAGGCGATCCCTCCAGACGACCGTCTTTACGCGATCGGCCGAGGATCACGCTGGATCGTCCGGAAATCCTCCTTCTCCGTCCCGCGAACCCAACCTGCGGGGATCGGCTGCCATTCAGTCCACTCGTTCCCCCTCCTTCTTCCTCTTGCTGCTCGGATGCAGCTGTTCATTCCAGTCCTCCGGCGCGGGCCGCTGGCGCTCATAGTCGCAGCCCACCTCCTGCGCGATGGCCGCGAGGCGATCGGCATAGACCTCTCCCTGCCGATTGTTATCGGTCGCCGCAACGAGCCGCGCGACCGGCCGCGCGCTCAGCGCTCGGATGGCAGCGACCGTGGCCGGCGCCCAGCCGCCGCCGGTGCTCAGATAAAGAGTATCCAGCCGCTGGTCTTCGATCGCGGCCAAGCTCATGGCGTCGATCGCGCCCTCGGTGACGCAGAGCCGGGTCGCGCTTGCCGGTCCGAAACAGAACAGCATCTTGGCGCCGCCGCTGGCGAAGCCGCGCCATTGCGGACCGCGCTCTTCCCAGCCTGTGACCATGCCGTCAATGTCGAGATGCGCCGCCCACATGCTGCCGTGAGGGCCTTCGCGCAATCGGTCATGCCGGATAGCAGCGTGGATGATGGCTTCTGGAATGCCTCGCTCGTCGCGCAGATAGCGCCAGGTCAGCGAACCTCGCCAAGGCTTGCGCCGCGCACGCCAGCGATGAGCAGGAGCCGCAGCAGCATCGTGCGCGCGGGATTCTCGTGTCCAGACGGGTTCGGTCGGCACAAATCCGACCAGGTCGGAGACTCGCTGCAGCACCTCGGGAAACGCGATGCCGTCGAGATGCTGCACCAGCGAGAAGACGTCGCCTCTGGCGTCGGACAGTGCGTCGAACCAGCCCCTTCCCTGATGGATCACGATGATGATGTCGCCGCCGCGACGATATTTGACGGCTTTGCGCGTGCTCTCCTTCAGATCGATCGCAAATCCGGCCTTCTCGAGCACGGCGGCGCAAGCCACGCGATTCTTCAGTTCTTCGATATCCTTCTTTTCCATCTCCGCTTCCCGGCGCACCGCCGCGCCGGACCTTTCCCGCTTGAATTTCCTTTTCCCGCGGCTTGCGGGACCACTCGCCCCTGCCGCGAAGAGCGAAGGGGGCAAGGGCGCGGCTGGCAATTGATGAATTATGCGGGGCACTCGGCGTCATCGCGTCGGCCAGCCGCGGCGCAGCCTCCCTTGCCGCCGCCCGCTCGCAAGCGGCACACAAGGGAAAAACCCGGCTCAATGAGCCGGGCCGGGCTGGTAGGGATCGTATTCATGAACAACTGTGACATCGGCATCGTCGAGTTCGTCGCTCGGCATCACGCCGTAAGCGCCGTCGCGTGACCGGGACCATCAGGGTGCGGGCGAGTTCGAAGGCGTTGGACTGGGCGAGGGAAAGATCGTGCGACATTTGAGGGGCTCCATCTTGAGCAAGGCCGATCCCCGCTCGATGGCGTCCGTCGGTGTCCTCAACCGGCCGCGATCACCGCGCAGCCGAAGGCGCAGCGGCGGCATGCTCGCATAGCCGACCCCTTGATGAGGTGGAACGGCCCGCTCCAACAGCATCAGAGTGCTAAGATCGTGGTCGTTGTTGCAAACGCCACAAGGAGGGACCGTTCCGTGAAAGATGTTACTACTATTGGGCTGGATTTGGCCAAGCAGGTTTTCCAGGTTCATGGCGCCGACGCTGACGGCGCACCGCTGTTCAACCGAAAGTTACGACGCGCGGATGTCTTGCGTTTCTTCGAGAAATTGCCGCCATGTTTGGTCGGAATGGAAGCATGCGCGAGCGCGCACTACTGGGCGCGCGAGATCGCGGCTTTAGGTCATGACGTCAAACTGTTGCCACCTCAATACGTGAAGCCATTCGTCAAGCGCGGGAAGACCGATGCCGCCGACGCAGAAGCGATCGGCGAGGCCGTAACGCGGAAGACCATGCGCTTCGTCCCGGTCAAGACGGCTGAGCAGCAGGCAGCCGCGATGGTTCTGAAGACGCGTGCCTTGCCGTGCGTCAGAGAACGCAAGCGATCAATGCTCTGCGTGCGCATATGGGAGAGCTGGGTATTATCGCTCCAGTCGGAATATCTAACGTCAAAGGACTGGGCGAGATCATCCGGGATGAAAGCGATGCTCGTCTGCCACCAGCTGCGCGCTTTGCCCTGACCGAGATTATAAGACAGATCGAACTGCTGGCCGAGCAAATCGGCAAGCTCGAGCGTGAAATCGTGGTCCAGGCCAGGCAAGATGCTGATATGCGCCGCCTTGCCACGATTCCGGGTGTTGGAGCTATCATCGCCATGGCCATCAAGGCCTTTGTTCCCGATCCCGGTGGCTTCAAGTCGGGTCGCCACTTTGCAGCCTGGGTTGGCCTGACACCGAAAGCACATTCGAGTGGCGGCAAAGAGCGCTTGGGGCGGATCTCAAAAATGGGAAATCAGGAGTTGCGCTCATTACTTACGACCGGAGCCGCATCCGTTCTTCGCCATGTGCGGTACCATGACAAGGCATGGCCATGGTTGAAGGAAATGCTCCAGCGACGGCCCTTCAAGGTCGTAGCTGTTGCGCTGGCCAATAAGATCGCTCGGATAATCTGGGCACTGTTGAATAGAGGGGGCGTATACCGCGATCCCGTACAAGTTGTGGCGGAACCCGTTACGAGATGAGCACGGCCGCCATAAGAAGCTGACCGGCTAGGGCCGGCAGGAGCGAGGTGTATAAAGCAGACGATGAACCCACGGGACGAAATCCCGAGACAGGCTAGGCCGAAACCCGCGACGCGCACAAAGCGCGCCCCCTTGATTCAGCCACCTGCTTCGCGGACTTCATCGAGGCCAGCGGTCAAGTGCCGCGCAAACAGGCCGGACATATGACCGCACCGTCCTCGTGTTGGGAAATCGACTGAAAAACATCTTGCACTGCGGGCCAATGGTATGGACCCCGCTCTCGCCGCGGTGGAATCTTGAGCGTCAACTGCAGTGAAGGAGGATATCATGCAGGTCGTTCGGATAGGTCTAGATCTGGCGAAGTATGTCTTCGAAGTTCACGGCGTCGACAACCACGGGAAGGTCGTTGTACGAAAGAGGTTGCGTCGCGATGCGGTGGCCGGCTTTTTCGCCAATTTACCGGCCTGCCTGGTCGGCATGGAAGCTTCCAACGGGGCCCACTATTGGGCTCGCGTGCTCACGGCGCTTGGCCATCAGGTCCGACTGATCGCCCCCAGTTCGTGACGCCATACGTCAAGTCAAACAAGAACGACCAGAACGATGCGGAAGCCATCTGCGAAGCGGTCGGCCGTCCGTCCATGCGCTTTGTGCCACCGAAATCAACCGATCAGCTGGCGGTACAGGCTGTCCACCGCATTCGCCGACGCCTGGTCGCCGACCGGGTCAGGCTCGTCAACCAGATTCGCGGTCTTCTGTCCGAGCATGGCATTGTCATTGCCCGTGACATCGCGCAGCTGCGGCGCGGCCTCGCTGTCATCGTAGGGAACATCAATGACGGCCTCAGCGAGATGCTCCGAGCGCTCATGAGGGAATTGCAAGAGGAGTTGTCCGCGCTTGATACCCGCATTGCAGCCTATGACCGACGGATAAGGGAAATCTACCGTACGAATGAGCAGTGCCAGCGGCTCGGCAAAATCGAAGGCGTCGGACCTGTGACGGCAACAGCCTTGATCGCCGCCGTGGGCGATAGAAGCTGTTTCAAGAACGGCCGCCAGTTCGCGGCTTGGCTTGGCCTGGTGCCGAAGCAGCGATCCAGTGGAGGGCGGGCCCGCTTGTTCGGCATCAGCAAACGCGGCGATCGATACCTGCGGACGCTGATGATTCACGGAGCTCGCGCCGCTTTAAGCCGGGCCGCTGGCAAGCAGGATCCGCGAAGCCTCTGGCTCGGCAAAATCCGGCAACGGCGCCATCCCAATGTCGCGGCCGTGGCTCTTGCCAACAAGAATGCGCGGATCGTGTGGGCTATGCTCACAGGCGACGCAGCTTATGAGCGGCGCTGTCGGTGAAGGCGGCCTGAAGCGAAGCGGCAATCAAGGAAAGGAGGTCTCACCCGGCAATTGCAACAAATGGCAGGAGATGGCGAAACGGTCACCCCGTCGCTTCCCGAACCTGATGTGTGGACCGGCACGGCTTACGCCGATGTCTCGGGGCCGTTGAGGTGGAAGCGGGCGAAAACCATCGAGGCTCGCGGCGGAGACGTTGTCCAGCCGCATCAAGAAGCCGGATATACGTCTGCAGTTGTGACCGTCGATCCTGATCAAGCCGGCCGTTGCAATCGGGCGGGGGCCATATACATATACGTTCCACATATGAGGGTTGATCGTGGAAAGCCAGGGCGGAGGACCAGGAAAGCCATCCATGGAGAGCGAGGGCGGCCTTGCGCAGTTGGTTGGCGGCCCCCTGCACGCTCTTTTCCCGGTCGCAGATTCATGGCCTCGCCCCCGCTGTTGGTCCCGCATCACAGATGAGGTCAAAGCAAGAAATGCGTTAACGGCGGCAAGGATATTGGCAATAGCCGTTCGATCAGTCGTCGGCGCGGACATCCGTTCGGCACCGAGTCTCGCCGTCGACGGTTGCCGGATCACCCATCGTTGAGCGCGCGCTTCCGGCCTTCTCCAGACGGAAGCGCGGACCAAGCAGAAGCGCTAAGGGGCAATGATCGTCACCCTAAGGGCGGAGACGCTTCGCGGCTCCGGCCGCAAGCGCATGCTTGCGGGTAGAGCGTGACCGACCGGCAGAGAGGGGCCGCCTAGCAATACCTCTGCTATGTCCGGATAAGAGACATTCCTCCACAAGCCCGCGAAAGTCGCGATGGTCCAAACCGAACGTCAGCTCGATATGCACTCTCACCATATTAGAGTGCTGTGCAGGCTAGAACTGCCCCCGGTTTAGCCCGCCAAACGGAAACGCGCGCCCGAAGGCGCGCGCTTGTATCGCAGGTTGCCGTTGAGATCAGTCGTGAGCGTCATCCGGCGACCACGCACTGAGGGCTGATCTGGTCGGCTAGGAAGATCTCGTGGATTGTTTCGTCACGAGTTCACCATGTCAAAAGATAGTTGTAAGGATGGCGATAAGGATAGGCAT
>NZ_JBVAPG010000135.1:0-21615 GCF_055413685.1 Bradyrhizobium sp. LeoA1Lang
GGAGGCTGCCCAGCCCCGCCGCCTGACCCGTCGTGGCGGAAGCCAAGCTTCTCAAGCTCCAGCGCAGCGACAAACGCCTCGATCACTCGAACCGGATTGTCACGCTCCACATAATCTTCAACACGCGCCGGAAGAAAACTCGACTGATCCCGGCTAACGCCGGTCTTGAACCTATGATTCGGCATAACCGAATCGTACACGCATCGCCCTATCAGCCAAGATTCTTGCCCAGTCTCGAAGCGAAACCCATCGCGATGGAGCAAGTTGTGCGATGATGGGTTTCGCTTCGCTCTACCCATCCTATGGAGCTACATCACGCGCCGAGATAGGCCATCTGCACCTGCGTGTCCTGCGCCAGCGCCGCGGCGGTGCCTGACAGCACGCTCCGGCCCACCTGGAGTACGGTGGCGAAGTCGGAGACTTCCAGCGCAAGCTCGATCGATTGCTCCGCGAGCAGGATCGTGAGGCCTTCACGATGCAGCCGGCCGAAGGTCTCGTACATCGACTCCACCACGGCCGGCGCCAGGCCGAGCGACGGCTCATCCAGCATCAACAGCTTCGGGTCGCTCATCAGCGCGCGACCGACGGCGAGCATCTGCCGCTCGCCGCCGGACATGGTGCCGGCGCGCTGGCTGCGACGCTCCTTCAAGCGCGGGAAGATCTCGTAGACGCGCTCGAGCAATGTCCTGGTGCGCGTCTTGTCCCGCAAGGGCGTGGCGCCAAGCAGAAGGTTGTTCTCCACGCTCTGCTGCACGAACAGCCGCCAGCCTTCCGGCGACAAAGCGAGCCCCTTGCGCACGATGGCGAACGCGCTCTGGCCCGCGATCGCCTCGCCATTGAAGTGGATGCTGCCGGCATGCACCGGGATCAGGCCCGCGATCGCGTTCAGCGTCGTGGTCTTGCCGCCGCCATTGGAGCCGAGCAGCGCGACCACGCTGCCGTCAGGCACTTCCAGCGAGACGTCGGAGACGCCGATCAGATCGCCGTAACGGACTTCCAGATGTTCGAGCCTCAAGAGCGGCCCGGTCATGTCGCGGGCCCGCCCATCAACTCGATCGGGGTGTGGCCGGCGGCGGCCTTGGCGGCGCGGGTGCCGAGATAGGCTGCGATGACGGAGGGATTGGACGTCACCTCGCGCGGGCTGCCGCGCGCGATCTCCTTGCCCTGGTGGAACACCATCACCCGGCTCGCCAGCGACATGATCACTTCCATGATGTGCTCGACGATCACGAGCGTGATGCCGGAGCGATGGATGTCGCGCACCAGCTCGATCGCAAGCTGCACCTCGCGCTGCGTCAGCCCGGCCATCGCCTCGTCGAGCAGCAGCACCTTGGGTTCGGTCGCGAGCGCCCGCGCGATCTCGAGCCGCTTGCGACCGGGCGTGCCGAGCGAGCGCGCCGGCGCGTCGGCAAGCCGCATCATGCCGACCCGCTCCAGCACCGAGCGCGCTTTCGTCTCGGCCTCGGCGCGATGCGGCGTGCGCAGGAAGGCGCCGATCATCACGTTCTCCAGCACCGTCATGCCCTCGAAGGTCTGCGGCACCTGGAAGGTGCGCGCCAGGCCGAGCCGTGCGCGCGCCTCCGGCGGCAGCTCCGTGATGTCGTGATCCTCGAACAGCACCTGGCCCGACGTCAGCGCGAGATCGCCGGTCAGGCAATTGAAGAAGGTGGATTTGCCGGCGCCGTTCGGGCCGATCAGGCCGAGGATGTCGCCCTGCCCCAGCGTGACGCTGGCCGCATCGACCGCCTTGAAGCTGCCAAAAGCCTTGGTCACCCCGCGCGCCTCAAGAAGCATGGCTGGCCTCTTGCGCGATGCTTTCTTCCATCGGCTTGGCGCGGCGCTTCGCCCCGAGACGGTTGATCAGCGCCAGGATGCCGCCGGGCTGGAAGCGCGCAATCAGCACGATGATGGCGCCATAGACAACGAAGGTCAGGCCGGCGCCCTTGCCGCCCAGCAGGCTGTTGGAGATTTCCTCCAGCGGCACCAGGATCGCGGCGCCGACGAATGGGCCGAACAAGAGGCCGGCACCGCCGAGCGCCGCCATGATCAGGATCTTCACCGAGATCAGGATGCCGAGCCCGGACTCCGGATCGACGAACCCGAACATCATCGCATAGAGCGCGCCTGCGACGCTGGTGAGTCCTGCGCTCAGCATGTAGGCGTAAAGCTTGATGCGGCTCGCAGGCGCACCGAGCGAACGCGCCGCGCGCTCGGAATCCTTGATGGCGCGCAGGTAGAACCCCATCCGGCTGTTGGTCATCCACCAGGTGATGGCAAGCGTGATGATCAGGATCACCAGGAACAGATAGTAATATGGCAGCGCCGAGATAAAGGAGAGATCGAAGACGTTGCGCGGCACGGTTGGGCCGCTGAGGCCGACGGCCGCGCCGAGATATTCGGTGTTGGTGACGATCAGCCGTGCCAGTTCGGCGACCGCGATCGTCGCCATGCTGAAATAGTGGCCCGACAACCGCAGCGTCGGCCTGCCGATCACGGCGGCGATCAGGACGGCAAAGACGATGCCGGCGGGAATTCCGATAAGCGGCGACAGCGCGAAATGCGCATACGCGCCCATCGCGGCATAGGCGCCGCAGCCGAAGAACACGACGTGGCCGACCGAAACCTGTCCGGCATAGCCGCCGACGATGTTCCAGGCGGAGGCCGCGATCGCATAGAGCAGGACCAGCGCGCCGAGCCGCTGCTGGAACGGCGTCGTGAATACCAGCGGATAAGCGATCACCAGCGCGAGCGCGATCAGGAGCCAGAGAGCGCGCCGCATCACGTCTTGCCCATCAGGCCCTGTGGCCTGAACCAGAGGAAGCCGAGGAACAGCGTGTAGACCACGATGTCCTTGTAGACAGCGCCGATCAGATAGCCCGACAGCGACTCGATCACGCCGATCAGGAGCCCCGCCACCAGCGCGCCGGGCACGCTGCCGAAGCCGCCGAGCGAGACCGTGACGAAGGCGACGATGCCGAGCGTCTCGCCGACCGTCGGCACGATGTAGAAGAAGGTCGCGATCAGCGCGCCGGCAAGGCCGGTGGCGCCGGCCGCGATCCCCCAGGCGATCGCCTGCATGCTGTCGGGCCGGATGCCCATGAGCTGCGCGGCCGTCGCATCCTCGGCGACCGCCAGCATCCGCGAGCCGAGCGTGGTGCGCGTCAGCAGAAGATGCAGCCCGAGCGTCACCAGCAGCGCGACCACGCCGGCCAGCAGACGCGAGGCCTGGATGCGAATGCCGAAGATGTCGAAGGTGCCGCCGACGAGGTTTTCCGGCAGCGACAGGAAGTTGGCGCCGAACCACCAGAACACCGAATAGCGGAGCAATAGCGCAAGCCCGAAGGTGCCGAGGATCTGCGCAAGCATCGGCCCCTTCATGATGTCGCGGATCAGGCCGAAATAGACGATGACGCCGAGCGTGGCGAGCAACAGCGTCGCCAGCGGTGCGCCTATCAGCGGCCCGCCGCCGAGCAGCGTGTAGACGACGAACGCGACATACATGCCGAGCATGACGAAATCGCCATGGGCGAAGTTGACCACGTTCATCATGCCCCAGACCAGCGTCAGGCCGGAGGAAAACAGCGCGTAGACGGCCCCCAGCAGGAGGCCGCCGACGATCACCTGAACAAGCGTGAAGGTCATGAAAGCTTACGTCTATCCATCCATGCCATCGTCATTGACGGCATATTATGAGGGCGAAGCTCGTGCCCAGCCCTCACAGCTCATCACCAGCCCTTGTAGGGCATGATCGGCGCCTTCTCGGCGGTCGCCTTCGGCCAGACCGCGACGTAGTTCTCGCCGTCCTGCAACTGGATGATGAGGCCGGACGCCAGGATGTTCTGGCCCTTGTCGTCGAACTTGACGCCCTTGTAGCCCATCATGATCTGATCGGGCTTGAGGTCGGTCGCCTTCAACGCGGCCTGGATCTTGGCAGGTTCCGTCGAGCCGGCGCGGTCGATCGCCTCGCACAGCACGAACAACGCCTGCATCTGGCGCGCGACGGTGTCGTCCATGTCATCGCCGCTCTTGTCCTTGTACATCTTGGCGATGATCGCCGTCGGCGAGCCCGCGGGACCGACGCTCCATGACGAGCGGTTGAAGACGCCTTGCGAGATCTTGCCGACCGCCTTGATGAAGGACGGGTCGGAATAGCCGGAGTCGTCGGCGAGCAGCATCGGCGGCTTGTAATCGAGCGCCTGCATCGTCTTGGCGAACAGGATCGCATCCGACGTATAGGAGATCGCGATCACGACGTCGGGCTTCTTCTCCTTGAGCTGCAGCACCTGGCTCTGCACGTCGGTCGCGTTGGTGGCATAGGCGACGTCGAGCGCAATCGCGATGCCCTTCTCCTTGAACGCCGTGGTGAGGGTGCTGGCTACGGAGGCGCCGTATTCGGTGTTGTCGTGGAGGATCGCGATATTGTCGGTCTTGGCGCCGGCGGCCTTCATGTCGTTGAGGAATTCGTAATAGACCCGCGCGACATCGGTCGCGATCGGCGTGACGCGGAAGAACCATTTGAAGCCGCGCTCGGTGAGGTTCGGTGCCACCGACTCGCCGTTGACGAAGGGAATGTTGTATTTCTCGGCGATCGCGCTCGCGGTCAGCGTGATGCCGGACTGATAGGCGCCGGTCAGCGCCACCACCTTCTCTTCCGTGATCAGCCGCAGCGCCTGGTTTTGCCCGGTCGCGGGGCTGCCCTGGTTATCGGCGTAGACGATCTCGACCTTGGCCCCGCCGAGGCCTGCGAGACCGCCATTCTTGGCGAGCGGGAAGTTGCCGAGCTCGGGATGCGGGTTGTTGATGATGTCGAGCGCGACATCGAACGCCTGCTTGACATGAACGCCGATGCTCGCGGCATTGCCGCTCATCGGGAAGATCCCGCCGATCTTGACGGTCTTGCCTTGGGCCGCGGCATTGCCCACCAGCGCGGCCGACATGACGGCAGCCGAAAACAGCCCGATGACATATGAAAATCTCATCTTCGAACGTCTCCAATATCCCTTGCCCGGTGCCGGGCTTTTTATGCATGGGAGACCCACGAGCCGTTGCAGCCCTCGCCCCCAATTTTCTTGGTACACCAGCATCGCATGGCACCCTGACCTCGGCAAGCCGAGCCGGGCGCGAGCGTGCACAGGCATCACGCAACCGATCGCACCGCTGCTTCAACGCTAGGCACTTGAGCGCTGTACGTGCGGCGTGCGCATTCGAGTGCGAGGTGGCACGTCACGGCGCGCGTGGTGATGAAGCGTTGCCCTTAATTCCCTATAAGGCTGACACTGATGGGCACGGCCGGTCTCGCATCCTGCAAACAACAAGCCGGACGGCATCGAAGCCAACCGCTGCTCCGATGCCCTTCTCGCGGCCGGCCGCATTTTGCCCGGAAACACCCGCCATACCTGCTTGCCAAGGCCCTGACCGAACAGTAGAAGGACCTCGCAGCGAGGCGGCGATTTGCCATGATCCCGCCCGCCGGCATTGCCCCGGCTATAGACTTAAGCTATTGATGCCGTTGAGCAATTCTTGGGGAATGGTGTAACGGTAGCACAACAGACTCTGACTCTGTTTGTCTTGGTTCGAATCCAGGTTCCCCAGCCATAAGCGTTAATGTCAACGGATTCAGGGACTTAGCGCGGCGCAAGTCCCAAAAATCGTAACACCTCGTAACATCCCGTCGTAACGTTACGGCAGCGATTCTGCCCTAATTTCGCCGCGATTCGCGCGCAAGCTAATGTCGATCTAAGGCGGATTTGCGCAACTTTGTTCGCCCCGCCGGCACAGCACAGACAGAGAAACCGTTCTCACGCTCCGCCTTACCAGCGGGCCAACCTCTGTATGTGCCTCTTTGTCCATCGCGTCCCGCCTCAAATCTCTTCTCGGTGTCGAGACCAAGACCGCGCCCAGCCTCGCTGACGCCAGCGGTTTCTATTTCGGCCTGTTCGGCGCGAGCCCGACCCTGGCCGGCGTAACCGTCACGCCTTACACCGCCATGACCTGCGCGCCCGTTGCGTGCGCCGTGCGCTCGATCAGCGAGGCCGCCGGCTCCCTTCCCCTTCACATCTACAAGCGGCTTCCCGACGGCGGCAAAGAGAAGGCCACCGATCACCCGCTGTACAGGCTCGTTCACGATGCACCGAACAGCTTTGCGCCAGCCGCGCTATTCAAAACCCAGCTCATGGCTGACGCGCTGTTGCAGCCCTACGGCGGCTTCGCGCAAATCGTCCGCGTTGATGGCAAGCCCTATGAGCTGATCCGGCTCGATCCCCGGCTATCCTCCATCGTCGTCGATTATTCGAATTTTGAACCGGCCTACGCCATCAAAGCGGACGGCAAGAACCCCGCCCGCGAAATCCCGGCGGCGGACATCATCCACATTCCGACCCCGGCCTATGACCCCTCGCGCGGCCTAGTCGGCGAAGGTCGCGAAGCAATCGCGCTCGCGCTCGTGCTTGAGCGTCATGCATCGCGCCTGTTCGGTAATGCCGCGCGGCCGTCCGGTGTGTTGTCCCTCAAGGGCACGGTAACGGAAACGACCCTTGTGAATGCGAAAGCCGCTTGGCAAGCATCGCAAGGCGGCGACAAAACCGGCGGCACCGCCGTGCTTCCGACCGACGCATCTTGGCAGCCGCTCACCTTCAACAGCGTCGACTCGCAGTTCCTCGAAATGCGGACGTATGCCGTCGCGGAGATCGCGCGGCTGTATCGCGTGCCACTCCACATGCTGATGCAGGTCGATCGCGCCCAACCTCGCTCGATTGAATCTATCGGCCAAGAATTCCTTTCACAAGCTCTGTTGCCCAAATTGAAGCTCTTTGAGCAAGAGCTTGAGTTGAAGTTGCTGACGCTGGAAGAGCGCGATCAGTATTGCATCGAGTTCAACATTGATGGCTTTGCCCGCGCCGATCTGCTCGCGCGAGCCCAGGCCCTTAGCGCCGCAGTGTCCGCCAGACTCCTGAACCCAAACGAGGCGCGTTCGATCGGCTTCGGCCTGCCTGCTTACGAAGGCGGCGACGTGTTCGAGAACTTCAACACGTCATCCGCCCATGCCGGCGGCGCGCTCAATACCGGCGGCACCCACGGCAAAGGCGGTGCAGAATGAGCAACACGTCTCACACCGCATTCTTCGGCGACGCCGAATATACGTTCAAGCTGACGCCGGCATTAATCCAAGAGCTTGAAGCGAAGTGCGGAGCAATCGGCGCGCTCGGCAATCGCGTGTTCACCCGCAACTTCGCCCAGGCCGACATCAACGAAACCATCAGGCTAGCGCTGGTCGGCGGCAGCATCCCGCCCAAGCGCGCGGCCGAATTGATCGCGGCCTACGTCGAAGGCCGACCCCTGATCGAAACATACGAACTCGCCGCGAAGATCCTTGAGCGGACCCTGTTCGGCCATCCCCATGAGGCCGCCAATGGATAAGCTTGAGATCAAGGCAACGCTCGCGGCCACCGACGCCGGCGAGATCGTCGGCACGGCTTGGCCGTTTGCTTCGCCCGACAGCGCCGGCGACATCATCACCAAGGGCGCGTTCAATTTTCTTTCGAACGAGCTACCGATTCTGTTTCAGCACAATCCAGCTGACCTGATTGGCACCTGGACCGAGGCGACAGAAACGTCCGCTGGCTTGGTCGTCAAGGGCAAGCTTCACATGGATCAGCCGCGCGCACGCACCGTTCTCGGCATGATCAAGAGTGGCCTCGTCTCCGGCCTGTCGATTGGCTTCAAGACCAAGTCCTCAACCCAGCAGGGTCGCAACCGCGTGATCAGTGCGCTCGATCTCTACGAGATCAGCGTCGTGCGCAATCCCGCGCATCCGCGCGCCCGCATTTCTTCGGCCAAAGAATATGACCGCGCATCCGCCGTGGCGTCGGTCATTCGCGACTTCACGGCAAACATCTGAGCCCACCAAACCTAAAGGAAGGTTAGACCACCAAATGAAGCATCTCTCCACCCTGGAATTCAAAGATGCGCCGGAACTCTCGCCGGAAGAGCTCGTCAAGAAAGAGCTCGCCGAGTTGCAGACCCGGCTCGAAAAGAAGTCTGCCGACGAACATGCAGCGCTCAAGCGCCGCATTGACGAACTTGAAGCCAAGGCATCGCGCCTGCCTATCAGCAACGGCAACAGCAACACCGATGCCGACCTCGAAATCAAGGCGCTGAGCAAGTTCCTGCGCAGCGGCGTCAACGCGCTCGACGACCTTGAGCGCAAGACGCTGAACCTCGGCACCAATACGGCAGGCGGTTATGTCGTCAGCCCCGAATATGCCAAGACCGTCATTGAGAAGCTGCGCCAGTGGTCGCCGCTCCGTGGTCTCGCCAGCGCCATGACGATCGGCACCACCGAGGTTTACATCCCGACGCTGGAAACCGATGCGGACGGCGAAGGCTGGGTTACTGAGACTGGCAATCGGACCGCAACGGAGCCGGTGTTCGGTCAACTCAACATCAAGACGGTCGAGAATGCGCGTTATATCCCCATCAGCCAGCAGTTGCTGGAGGATGCGGACATTGACCTGCTTTCGTTCGTCGCGGGCCATATCGCCAAAATCACCGGCAAGGTCGAAGCAAAGGCCTTCATGATCGGTGACGGCAACGGGAAGCCGACCGGCCTGCTCAACACGCCCACCGATTTTGCGTCTGTCATTGCTGCGGCGGATGGCTCCGACATTCTCGCCGCAGTGATCGCGGCGTTCTACAAGCTGCCCGGCGCCTACGCAGCGAACGGCTCTTGGATCATGCGCCGCGAGACGATGGGTGTGATTCGGGCCGCTGCCGACAACGCCAACAAAGGCACGCTCTGGTCTGACTCCTTGGCCAACGGCACCCCGGCAACCCTGCTTGGGCGCCCGGTCTATGAGTCCGTAGACATGAACCTTCTGCCGACTGCCACGGGCACCTCTTACCCCGTCGTGTTCGGTGACATGGCGAGCGCCTACCAGGTCGTTGACCGCGTCGGCATCGCGGTTCGCGTTGACGACCTGACCGGTGCGGATAACGGCATCGTCAAGGTTCGCTGGCGTCGTCGTGTGGGCGGTTCGCCCCTCCTGAACGAGGCCGCTGTCCTCGTTAAATCCACCAAGGCGTAACGAACATGCGGCTCGCAGCGAACAGCTATACCCTTCGGCTCGGCAATAAGTCTTTCGACTTGAAGCCCTCGCTGCGAGCCGCGTTCGTCCTGAACGAGAAATTCGGCGGCTTTCAGAACCTCTCTCGCTACCTCGCGGAAGGATCATTGTCAGCCGCCGTTGATCTGATCAACGCAACGATCACTGATCAGGAAGCTTGGGCCGAATATGCGCTCGCGCCCAACAGCACCGTTGTGCACGACATCATGGCCGCATTTGGCGACCTCATTGAATTCGTCCTGGTTCTTGCTGGCGCCGACGACAAGACCAGCGACAAGACCGGCGCCGGCAAGCCGATGCCGTTCGAAGAATACTTCACCCGGCTCTTCGAGATCGGCACTGGCTGGATTGGCTGGCCTCCGGCTGACGTCTGGGATGCGACACCGGCCGAAATCCTTGCAGCCCAGAAAGGCCGCACGGAAATGCTCAAGGCTTTGTTCGGCAGCAAGCCTGACGACCAGTCCGCAGACATCGCAGGCGGATCACTCGCCGGCATCAAGGGCGACCTCAACGCCATAGGCGACCTGACCAACCACGTCATGGGGTCGCGCTGATGGCCTGGAAACCGCGCCGCTTGTGCAGCTGCGGCAAGATCATCTCGGCAACCGACCTTTGCGAATGCCAGATCAAGCGCAAGGCAGAGGCCGACAAACGCCGGCCGAATGCGACCGCGCGCGGCTATGACAGCAAATGGCGGCGCGAGAGCAAGGCGTTCTTCGCCATGCCTGAGAACCGCTTCTGTGCTTGCGGTTGTGGCCGGCTTGCCGATTGCGTTGACCATAAGATTCCGCACAAGGGAGACCTTATGATCTTCTGGGACCGCTCGAATTGGCAGGCCCTCGCAAGTTCACCCTGCCATTCGAGCCGGAAGCAAGCGCTGGAGCGAAGGCAATGAGCGACAAGATGCTCCGCGGTGCGCGCAGTCAGGACTCGCAAGAGAACCGACGCGGCGACAATCCAGTCAATCTCTGGCGCGCGGTCCTTATGCAGGCGATCACCGATGCAACGCTGCCCTTGAACGTGAAGTTCGTTCACGAGCGGATGGACCGGCTGCGCGCCCGTGAATGGTTCACCAAGCCCAATCGAGACTTCGATGAAGTCTGTCATCTAGCAGGCTTCGATCCAGAGCGCGTGCGTAAGCATGTGCTGCCTCTCATCGCCGAGGCTGCGAAGAACGATCAGCCGATGCCAGAAAGCGCAGCGCGAAAGCCATACCACCGCTTCAGCAGACGTAGGGGGGCGGCGGCCTTAATTCCCTCCGGACGACGCGGCCACCAGATGCCCCCCTCGGCACAAGATAGCTCGAATTTGGAGATTTCCTGACCATGCCTGGCATCACTCTAGAGCAAGCCAAAGCCCACCTGAACGTCACCACCGACGCCGATGACGCCCTGATCTCCGACAAGATCGCGGCGGCCAAGGCTTGGATTGCAGCCTATACCGCGTCAGACCCCGACGCGGACACGGCGCCGGCGCCGATCGGCGAGGCCGTGCTGCAGTTGACCGCGCACCTTTTCGAAAACCGCGAGGCCAGCCTGGTTGGCGTCAGCGCCCAGGCTTTACCCTTCGGTTTCCTCGACCTGCTCAGTCCCTATCGCGCGTTTGCGTTCTGAAATGAACATTTCTGACCCATCCCTTGCGCTGCAAGCCGCTATTCGCGCCCGCCTCATTGCGAGCGTGGAGCTTATGGCCCTGGTGCAGGCTGATCACGTCATGGACGCCAATGGCCGGCCGGAGATCATGCCGGCGGTCTATATCGGCGAGGGTCAGTCCATTCTCCGGCGCTGGGATGCTACCAGCTATGCAACCCTTCACGTTTGGTTCGCCGAGCCCGGCCTGGCTCAGTGCAAAGAGGCCGTGAGCGCGATCGTCGCGGCGCTGCGGGTCGACGCCCAGATAGATGGCGTGCTGCGCCTCGACGGCTTCACTTGCCATGACATGTACGTCACCCAAACCCGCTACCTCCGCGATCCGCACGGCAGTTTCTCGCATGGCATCGTCTCGGTTGCCGCGATCGTGAAGGCGAACTGACATGCGCTCCGGCAACCTCGATCGCGTCATCCTGATCCAGCGCCGCACCACCGGCCTAAACCTCTACGGCACCCCAATCGACACCTGGTCGACCGTCGTGACCATGCGCGCCCAGCTCCTACAGAACGCGGTCGATAACCAGGACGGCGCCCGCGGCAAGACGACTGACGCGGTGCTGACCTTCCGAACGCGCTGGCTTGATGGCGTCACCCTTGAGAACCGCGTCACCTATGAGGGCCAACAATACGAGATTACTGGCGTCAAAGAACTGGAGCGGCGCCGCGGGCTGGACCTCACCTGCCAGCGGATTGGCCCATGATCTTTCTGACCTCAATCGAGGCTCATTCTCTTGATCTCAGCATCGATAAGCGAGCAGATGTTGTAGCACTGCTCGCTAATGTGCGTGCAATTTACAAGGTATACATAAAGCGGACTTCCGCTCGATATCCCCAACATCTGCACCTCGATTACATCTGTGTCCGGGACGGTCGCCAATGCTTTATGTGCGATCGTCAGTCCTTGCCTGACGTAATCGATCAGCATGCTGACGCCAACGGGAAACAGATCGAGGTTTTCCCAGGCTTGGTCAAATTCGACCGGATTGTCTATTTTGATAGAATAGACCGCAACTCTACGCAGACCGGGAGTATAATTAGTGCCCAGAGCAGCCTTGACCTGCCTTGTTTGTCTACCGAGCTCCGCAGCAGCGAATTGAAGTCGAAGGTAGAGGCCAAGCCGCTTGCGAGAAAGCTCCCGAAGTTCTCTCGCCCGGTCGTAGTTCACTTTTGCCATAGCCCCATTATAGGCCATCGTTGCGGCCCCGAGTGCGACCAGCGATGCGATCAAAGTCTGCCATTCGCGCAGAACGAAACCCTTAGGGTCCGCAGCAAGGCAGACCAGCACGACGACCGAAAACACAAGCAAAGAAAAGGCGAGAAGATCATATCTCTGATTCATAGGCTCAAATTGCCGCCCGGACTCCCGTTTGTCGAGAGGGTTGCGGCATGAAAGGCCGAAAACCACAGCTTGCGACCGACATTAACGCGATTACCGCGACACTGATGCCGCCGGCATGGATGGCGAAGCACGCCAAGACCGAATGGCGCCGCGTCATGCCAGAGCTCGCCAAGCGCCGCATTCTCACACCGGCCGATCTCGGCTGCCTGGAGTCCTACTGCATCGCGATCGGCCGCGTGCGCGAGATCGAGCTACTCCTACGCGCCGGCATCGATCCCAAGCTCTGCCGCATGCAGGATAAGGCCATGGTAACCGCGCGCCAACTGGCGGCAGAGCTTGGATTGACCCCTTGCAGCCGCTCGCGGCCGGCAGTGCGCGACAATGACAACGAAGGCGACGATGACGAAAACCCGCTCGCCCTCTGACACCTATCCTCACTGGATTTACGATGACAGCCCGATCGATGACCCGTTTGGGTATGGCGAGCGCGCGGTCGAATTCCTCAGGCGCCTGAAGCATCCAAAATCGACGCTGCCCCGGAAGCAGTTCCAGCTTGATCCCTGGCAGGAACGTATCGTGCGGGCGATCTATGGGCCACGAAACCAAGACGGCAGCCGCGTTGTCTCCACCGTCGTGATCCTGGTGCCGTGCGGCAACCGGAAGACCAGCCTCTCGGCTGCCCTGGCGCTGCTCCACACGATTGGCCCCGAGCGTGTCCCCGGCGGCGAAGTGATCTTCGCGGCGTGCGATCGAAACCAGGCCGGCATCGCCTTCAAGGAGGCCGCTGGCATCATCGCGGCCGATCCCAAGCACCTCGCTCCAGTCACGAAGGTCAATGATGCATTCAACGCGCCGAAACGCATCGCCTATCCTCGAGATGGAACCGAGTTGGAAGTCATTTCGTCCGACGCGCCCAGCAAGGAAGGCCGCACGCCAACCTTCTGCCTCTCAGACGAGCTCCATGTGTGGCGCGGCGACGGTCTTTGGAAGGTTCTGACCAACGGCCTGGACAAGATCGACAACAGTCTGCTGATTGTTGCGACCACCGCCGGCCGGGGACAGGACAACATCGCCTATGAAGTGATCGAACGCGCGCGCAAGATCGCGCGCGGCGAGATCAGCGACCCGACCTGGTTGCCGGTCCTTTTCGAGTCGGCGGCCGACGTCGATTACACCAGCGAGGCCGCATGGCGCCGCGTCAACCCCGGTAGCGCCCATGGCTATCCCTCCATTGCCGGCTTCCGGCGGCACGTTGCGCGGGCCAAAGACAGCCCGACCGAGCGCGCCAGCCTGATGCAGTATAAATTGAACGTGTGGGCGGATCACTCGACCTCGCCCTTTGTCGACATGGCGACCTACGACAAGGGCGCGGCGCCGATCGATTATGAAGCCTTACGCGGCGCGCCGTGCTGGGTTGGTGTCGACATGAGCAAGACCACCGACCTGTCAGCCGTCGTGGCGTGCTTCCGCGACGGCGACACGTACACCGTGTTGCCGCACTTCTTTTGCCCAGAGGCGGACATTCTCCGGCGCGGCGACGTTGATGGCGTGAACTATGAGCAGTGGCGACGCGATGGCTTCATCACTGCGACGCCTGGTAACGTCATCGATAACGCCGCGGTTGGCGACTATACCCGCAGTCTTTGCGGGCGCTTCGACGTTCGCGAGATCGGATTCGACGTCGCTTATGCCCAGGCTGTCATGTCGACGCTGGTCGACGAAGGCTATCCGGTTGTGACGATCCGGCAGGGCTGGATCACGCAATCGCCCGCGCTCAGCATCCTCGAGCGCGCGATCATCAGCGGCAACTTTCGGCACGGCGGACACCCGGTCTTGCGCTGGAACTTCGCCAACGTCGCAATCCACAAAGACGCGAACGACAACCGGATCATTCACAAGAGCAAGTCGACCGATCGCATTGATGGCGTGGCGGCGACCTGGATGGCCGTGTCGCGCGCCGCAGCCGGCGATAGCAGCCGCAGCATTTACGAGCACCCCGACGCGGTCTCGTTGTTGAATTGGAGTTAACCCCATGGCTGACGACAATCAACAGCTACAAGCCTACCTCGATGCTCTGCCCGACAAGCTCCGAGAGCAACTGTCCGACGCGGTTCTAAAGCAGGCCTTCCGCCTCTCAGATGCGCAGCGCGAGGCATTGCAGGCGCTTGAAGAGTCGCCGGAGACTGGCGCGCTCGAAGCGAGTTGCACCGTCGCTCCCGGCGCCGATGACTTGGAATACATCGTCCAGGCTGGCGGCGACATGACGACCAGGGAAGTCCGCGACGGCAGCGGCGTCCCTTATGACTACGCGGAAGCCTTTGAATTTGGCACGTCGCGCCAGCCCGCCCGACCGTTTTTTTGGCCGACATACCGGGCGATGAAAGACGACATCCATGAAGCGATTAACGAAGCAGTTAGCGAGGCCTTGAAATGAGCGAATCCGACCCGTGCGCGCGGACCATCGTATGGTCCGGTGAAACCTACAATCACAATTTGAACCACAAGTGGGTGCGCCGCGTGCTCAGCTATCGCGGCATCAACGGCAGGCCACCGGCCGCAGTGCTGTTGGGCTTTGAGACCGGCGCCTACACCGTCGACGACGTTGAGCGAATTTTGGAGTTGGGCTTGATCGGCGCCGGCATGGACGAGCGTGACGCCGACAAGCTCTTGGATCAGCACGTTCGCGGCAAGCCGATCGCGGCGAATGCCGTGATTGCGTTCGAAGTGCTCGCCGCGCTGTTCGTTGGAAAGGTGCAGACCAATGTCGACGCCAGTGCTTAATATTCCGGTCCGCGCAACGGGCCTCGAAAAGTTCAAACAGGACATGACGGACACCAGTTCGCATGTCGGCGCGGCAACGCGCGCGATCACCGCCCAAATGATCAAAATGAACGCCGGTTTTCTGGCATCGCAGGGCGCCGCGGGCGCGGCAACGTTGGCGTTCGGCCGCGTGTTGGGCATCCTTGGGCCGATCGCCTTGGGCATCACCGCCGTCACTGACACCTTCAAATTGATGGCCTATGCCGTTGATCTGGCGAAAACCAAGATCGCCGACTTCAACGCCATCGCAGACAAGGCGAATGCCTCCGGCTTCAGCACTGACTTCTACCAGCGCATTTCGAAATCCGCCGCCAGTGCCAAGCTGTCGATTGATGACGCCACGGCGGCGCTCAAGAATTTCAACAGCGCGAGCGCCGACAAGCTGGGCGGCAGCGACCTACAACAGCGTATCGATGAAAGCAGGAAAGCCGGTAACTTCTCCGGCAACAGCGGCGTTGCCTCACTGGCATCGGCGACCACTACCGAGCAAAAGTTCCGCGCCGTCGTCTCTCTGATCGACCAGGCGATGCAGAAAGGCGAGCGCCTTGCCGCCCTCGACATCGCCGGCAAGGCGTTCGGCCCGGCCGTCGAAACGGCATTGAGGGCCGATAGCGGCGCACTGGATCAGATGCTCCGGCGCGCCGACGCCATGAGCAAAGCCGAGATCATCAGCCCCGAGGACATCGGCCGCGCGATCGAACTCAAAGAGCGGATGGACGAAGCGCAGAAAATTCTTGCCGAAAAGTGGAAGCCGGTTCAAGACGACCTTGCCCAACTCGGCATAAATTATCATGCGTCGTGGGTTTCCATCACCGAGGATCTTGCGGCGGCTGTCGGTTACGCCACGGATCTCTACAAAGCGCTGCATCAAGTGCCCGATTGGTTCGCAAACCGTATCGGCGGCGCATCGATCTGGAAAAGCATCAGCGATGCCACAACCACGCCGGAAAGCCGGGCGGCATCGGAGGCAGCACTAGGCATTTCCAGCGACCCGACCGATATTGCCAGCGTCGGTCGCAATGAAAAGCTTGCGGCAGCGTTACGGAACCACGCCAACGTCACGCGGGCGATGCAGGAAACGACCGGCATTTCGTCGGCGGTTCGTGGCGATAGCTCCAAAGCCCTCAAAAAGGAAGCGGCCGAAACCGCCGACGCATTCGACCGCGCCAGCGAGAGCCTTGGTAAGCATATCGCGCGAATGGAAGCCGACGCAAAGGCGGTCGGTCTAGGTGCAAGCGCCCAAGAGCAGTTGCGCGCGGAAGCGGTTCTGACGCAAGCAGCGCAACAGGCTGGCCTGCCGACAACCGATGCGCTGGTTGCGAAGATTCAGGCCCTCGCAAAAGCGGCAGGCGAGGCAAGCGACAAGCTCGCTAAGGCCCGCGTCGATTCATCGATTAGCTTCGGTAGGCAAACCGCCTTGCTTGATCCGCAGGACGTCGCCATTGCCCGGCAACTCGAGCCGATCTTTGGCAACAACGTCCCCGCCGCGCTGGCGTCGTCACAGGCAGCAGCCCTGCGTTTCAATGATGCGCTGGCGAGTATCGGGCAGACTGCATCAGGGACGCTTACAACCGGCCTGACGGACATTCTAGATGGCACCAAGAGCGTGTCGGCGGGTTTTGCGGATATGTCCCGCGCGATCGTCCGCGCGCTCGAGGAAGCCGTGATCAAAATGTTGGTCGTGGCGCCGATCATGCGCGGGCTGTCTGGACTGTTCGGCTTCTCCGATGGCGGGCTGGTATCGTCGGCACTTCCGCGGCCTGGTGACGGCGCTTTCATCGGGCCCGTGGCGAAGGCTGACGGCGGCATGATCCGCGGACCAGGCGGACCGCGCGACGATAAAATCCCGGCGCTGCTGTCGAACGGCGAGTTTGTCGTCAACGCCGGCGCGACCGCAAAGCATCGCGCCGTGCTTGAGGCGATCAATCGCGGCGTTCCGCGGTTCGCAGATGGTGGCATGGTCGGCGCGGCAGCATCCGCCGCGCCCATGATCGGAGGCCAGCAGACGACGATCGCGCCGCAGATCGCCGTAACCGTGCAGGGCTCGCCCGGTCAGTCGGCACAAGATCACGCTCGTATGGGCCAAGCGGTAGCGGAAGCTGCGCAGGCCCACATAAAGAGCTTGATCGCCCAAGAACTCCGCACGCAGACGCGGCCGGGCGGCATGTTGCGGCGGTAAATCGTCGCGCAGATTCACCGCTAAGCGCTATAGTAGGTCATTAGAAAAGCGAAAGCCCCCGAACGGTTGGCACCAGGGGGCTTTCGAATAGTCAACACTAAAAGACACAGAGTCACCAATGTCTCGTACTAATTATAGCAATCGCAACGACGATTTTACACTCGATTTCAAAGAAAATTTGGCCGAGCACGAGCCGATCCCGGCGCATGTTCTCGCCGCGCTCGACCAGCTTGACGATGACGCGCCCGAACCGGCCGCACAAGATGATCCGTGCGACCAGGCGCCACAACTCGAACCCACGCCGACCTCGCCTGATCAGAACATCGAAGCGCTCGACGAACCGGCTCGGCCGCGCCCGAACTATGCCGAGATGTTTGCCGAGGCCAAGGCGGCGAAGAAGCGCGCGAAGGATCGCAACCGGCAACAGCGGCACCGCGCGCGCCCCAGGGAAACGAGTTACCAAAAGCTCGCCAATACGTTGCGCAAGGCGATAGCGAAGCCCCGCGGCGACAAGCGGCTTGAGCAATTGCGCGGACGCGAGGAAGAGCTTGCGAGCTTCCGCTTCCTGTCACGGATCTTCATCGCGCGGCACGGCCCCATGTCCGATGCCGATCTTGCGAGGCATTTGGGCGATGGGCTTTCCCGGAAGAAGGTGTGGCAGCTGGGCCAAATAGTGGCCTCGCTAGAAGCTGATGACGGACCATGGCACAACCTATAGTGCGCAATTTTTCGCTGTCACGTATCAAAAAAGATTCGTAATATCAGTGCGTTACGATGGCAGGGTGGAACAGAAATTCGGGCAGGGTAGAACAGATTTAAAGCATTCTGTTCCACCCTGTTTTCGAAAACCCCGTAAAAACAGGCATTTATGAAAACCGGGCGTGTCACGTTTTCTAGAAGTCGCTTATTTGTTTAGTTGTTTGGAAAAGCGAGGGCGTTAGCCCTCTAGTAAGCGTGACAGCGAAACTCGCGGTCTCCCTCGCTCCGCTCGGTCGCTTCGCTCCGGCTCGCTGCGCTCGCCCCGGCCTGCGGCCGGGCTTTTGAGACCATCTCCGGGAGAGGGTTTGGTTTGGGAAATTGGATTGGCCCGCCTCCGGTCATTCGCCGGCTGCGCCGGCTCACGCCCTGGTCGAGATAGCAGGAGCCCTTCCGGCCATGCCTCGCCGGCTGCGCCGGCTCACCTGCGGCCATGACACCCCGGTCTAGCTCGAGGGGTTCCGCGCCCGGCGATAGAATGAGTCCAGACGAGTCAGAAACCGGCCCGGGATTCGTTTTTTCGACGCAGCCGCTGTCCTACACCGCTCGCGGGACAAAACGCGCCAACGACTCTCTAATAGAATCCTTCGGCCATGATCCTACTGCCGTCGCAGCACGGATGTAGACCAACAGGTAAGGCTTTTCCCCTGCTGCGGCCAGAACCCAAACGTATATTCGATCGTCTTCGGTTTGCCTGGTTGCAGCGTCTCGTAAACGGTGAAGTTGTAGCCGCTGATCCGGGTGCCGCTTGCCGCGGTGACATCACACCCTACCTGCGTATCGGCGACCGGATATTTGTTGGTGTTGGTGAGCGTGATCTTGCCCTTGAGAATGCTGTAGGAGCGATCCAATTGCCCGAGCTTCAACACAGGTAGTTCCGGGGGCAACTCGACGGGTTTCTGTTCGGCTGGTGCTGTCGCTGCCGGCGCTCTAACGTCTTGACGACCAATGCCCATCGCAAGGGAGATCAAGACCACGAAAAATAGAATGGCCCCCAGAGCCCGCCCCATGCTGCGCTTGTTGTGGCGCTTTGTTTCGTAGCTATCCCAGTCTTCCGGTCGCATCTCAATTCCCCAGCCCATCCGGCAATATGAGCGACGGCATTGCCCCTCACAACTGCTACTTGAGTCGCACCGAGGATCAGCGTGCAATCCAACATGGTGTAAGTCAGCACTGACTTTATCCAGTAAAATCAACGTCTTGACGCGATTCTGCGAATATGAATCTATGGCATCACGCCGCTGATTGGGGCGGGGATGAAAGAGGTTATTCAATGCTGTTGCCTGACGACAAATATTTCGAGCTTGTGCGCCGGCTCACTGACATGCACGCGGGCGCCACTATGGGGCGCGCGTGTGTCGAGAACCAGGTTCAGAGCGTTCTCTGTGCGGCCGGTATTTTTCCGGCGAGTAGCGAGAGTGATGACGAGGCGCCGGCCGTCGCTGCCTAAAACTTTTTGCAAGCAATCCTGCGTTCGATCGCTATAGCCAAAAACATCGCGCCGCAGCGCGCCGCGCCGCAAGGCCACGCTCCGCAGCACGACGCAACGCAATGAACCCTTTCCGGTTGCCTCCCGCCGGGAAGGGTTTCTTTTCCCACGGAGGCAAGAGGGAGACGACCAGAATGGCCTTTCAGCCGACCAAGACCGACCACGCTGCACTCGACCAATTCTTGGAAACTGTTCTCGACGCCTACAAGGCCGGTCGCGCCGATCGCAATTCGTGAGTCGGCGCCGCTGCCCACGTAGTGTCGGCGGCAGCGCTCGACAACGAAGCTGAGTTCAAGGCCTACATTCGGCTGCCGGAAGAGAAGCTTTTCGACTTCGGCGAGTGAGTGAACTGGATACATCGCCGAAAACCAAAAGGGCGCGGATCACACCGCGCCCTTTCTTACCTTGGATCGTCGCGTTAGTCGTGCCGCTCCTTATGTGGGGTGAACCGGAAGCCTCGCGGGATAAGCGTAGCCAATAATCAACGCAGCTAGGAAAAGCGTTATTAGAAGCAGAACCGCCGAATGGACGTGCTTCACCGCGAACGTCGAAAGCCATATCCCCAGACGGTCCCGCCACGTTAGCCACGGATACTTATCCGGGTTCTCTATCTGATAGCGCTGGAAATCAACGTCGTCGTGATTGATGCTATATTTCTGAAGCGTGGCATTGTATTTGTTCGTAAGATCGACAAGCTCAGGCACCTGCAAGTTGTCGAGTTTGATTTTTAGCTCGCGCGCGATCTCGCTCATTTCGAGCCCTGCGCGATGGTGCTGCTCAGCGCTAACGACATCGCCACTGGAATATTGAAGCAGCGACGACACCAAAATTACGATCGAAAATGCGATCGTCACGAAATTCAGAATGTCCGCGACTTCTGTCGGGACCTTCACGAAATAAGGAAAGGCGGTCAGGATAATCAGATAACCCGACGTGAATGCTGTCACTCTGGTCAAGGCACGATCTTTCGCAGCAAGGCGCTTAGAAGCATTGAACCGTGAACCTGATGTGGATTTTAGCGAGTATAGAAGCTTTTCCCCAGCCTCTTTCGTTGTCATTGCGAGTCTGCCCCATAAGTTAAGTTAAACGATATTGCCTCAATCATCGTCACGCGATCCCGCAGCGGGCCTTCCGGCAGCACGCCATACCTCCCAGTTGTGCTGGCCTTGGTGTGACCGAGTAACACGCCATGCTGCTCATCCAGGTAACCAGCCGCCCGGAACGCGTCTGCAACGTTGTGGCGAAAGCTGTGGAAATTGTTCGTCCGATCAGTCTTCACCCCGATCGTGCGGAAGTAATCATTAAAGAAGGTCGAGGGCTTGCCGCTGATATAGCCGCGAGCATCCGCCTTGATCTCAGGGAACAGCCTGTCGCCGAACGCCTTCATGCGGGCATGGAATTTGAGGAAGCCAAGCTCGATCAGCTTTGAGTGTACAGGCACCACGCGCATTGAGCCGTCCGTCTTGGTCGACTTATGCCCGGCGCCTTCCTCCGTGACATGGATGATCCACGTCGAATGCAGTTGCCGGACGTCCGCAACCATCAACTGGCAAATCTCACCGAGCCGGGCACCCGAGTAGATTGCGATCAGCGGAATCCAATAGCGCCAGTCCCGGACCTCGACGTCCCCGGCCTGATGCTCCAGCTTGTCACCACCGCACCGATGGAAAAGCGGCGAACCAAAAATCGTTTTCAACTGCGTCGCGGTGTAGGGCAGCACCGTCTTTTTCTTCCGGTCGACCTCCAGATACATGCCTAGCATGACGTCTTCGCGGATGAAGTCATTGGCCAGTAGCCAACTGCAGAAGCCCCCGAGCGCGGCCAGATAGCGATTGATCGTCTTGTGCTGGATTACCGGCTTCCCGACGACCTTATTGCGCTCGATCACATCAACGAACGAGAGGCCACGAAACTCCCGCGCCTCGATCGCCTTCACGGGCCATTCGAACAGCTTGTCCTTCCATTCCCGGACTTTCTTCCGGTTGAACGCTGATATGTGCGCCTTGCCGCCAACAAAGTCATCAAAGAGCGCGACGACCTTGCGGTTAGACTGCCATGTGTCCGCGGACACCCGGCCGGGCTTCTCGCGTGCGTAGCGATCGAAAAGCTCCAGGATTTGCTCACCCTTGGGCGGATGGTGCCGTCGCGAACTTGGTTGGAATTTGTCCGTCGCGAGTCTCCGGTGAACGGATGATATCTGCTCAGGCGGCAAGATCAACCGGCTGAGCAATGGGCTTGCTGGCGAGGGTCTGCCAGCCGTC
>NZ_JBVAPG010000136.1:0-21502 GCF_055413685.1 Bradyrhizobium sp. LeoA1Lang
TCGACGGCGATTTTGACGGCGACATGGTCGTCATCATCGGCGACCGGCCTCGCCTCTACGAGCATGTGCGCCAGTTCGACGCGCAGCTGCAGGCGCGCGGCATCGCCTCGATGAAGCCGCCGAAGTCTCACACGCCGGCCATTGAGAAAGACGGCTACCAGTTCAGCCGGTCCAAGCAGATCCTGTCGGCCACCGGGCTGGTGCTGGAGACCTACAGCTGCCTGCAGCGCAACATGCTGGCGCAGCCGCTGGAGGCGCAACGCTGGTTTGCCGAGCGCGCCATCTTCGGCACCTACGAGGGCATTCATCATGAGCTCAAGGCCGACATCCGCGCACTGTTGCAGGACGATCGGCCGGACAGCCAGACCCTCCATGAGCTCATCGCCAGGGCGGGGGAAGACAGCAAGGCCGCCAGGCATCCGGTGGCCTGCGAACTGGCCGCCTTGCTAGTGGCCGAGCTCCAGGACTGGAAACTGCAGCTCAATAGCGAGCCGGCTCATGAGCAGTCGGACGACAAGCAACAGTTAGCGCGATCCGTGGCCTCACCCGGCGCGAAGCCTGCCGTCAGCGCCGACGCCGGCGCGCTCTTCCCGAAGCTCAGCGAATCCTATCCGGCAAGCGCTGACGCCAGGAAGCGCATCGACTTCCTGCTCAACCACTACCAGCCGCGCATCGATCCGCGGCCCGATGGCTACAACCCGGACGATCTGCATGAAAGCGCCATCAATCTGTTGAGCGTCGGCATCAAGGTCGGCACGGACGCCTACAAGTCCGATACCGGTGCGCGGACGTTCATGCAAAAAGCCCCCGAATTGCAGCGGCTCTTGGAGCAGAGGCCGGGCTTCAAGCCGGCGCCCTATGTCAAGGCGCAGGCGGCAATGCTCCACCAGGGCCGGTTCGACGTCGATGGCACCCTGGCGGATCTGAAGGACAACCCCACGCTGGCGGCCTCGGTCATGGAGGCCTCGATCAGACTCGCCGACGAAAAGCGCATCCTGCCCAGCGCCTCAGCAATTTCGGCCGACGACGACCCCGCCAGCAGGATAACGCTGAGCGGCGAACAGGCCCTGGAGCGCGCCAGGCTCGAAGCCGTCCCCGCCGAAGCGCAAAGCGCGATTGCCGAAACTGTGCGTGCGGTTGCCAAGCTTTTGCAGCAGGACGGCATCGAGGTGAAGGTGCCGCATCTTGACCAACGGTCGCGCGGGCAGGTCTGGATAGCCGACGAGTTGACCGGCCAGAGCGTGAGCGCGGCGCCGGAGGCCCAACTGGTCACCAATGCCGTGCGCCATGTCTTCGAGATCCCGGACGAGGCTTTTACGCGCGCCTTCAGGAAGGCGGCACTGGCCTTCGAGGAGCGGGACTGCAGCGAGGTCGAGACCACCAACTGGTTCAGGATGGATACGCCGCGGTTACGCGGCGTCCACACGGCGTTCAGAACCGCGCAGAACTATCGCTTCGAAGTCGCGTTCCATACGCCGGCCAGTTACCGGGCCGAGCTCGCGCAGAGCGAATGCGAGCCGGTCCCCGTTCCCCATGGTGCTTGGGACATATTGCACTTTTGCTCGTCAGGAGAAAGCAGATCGAGGGCGGCAGGGACCTCCAAGCTGCGCAGCGTCGCAAGACAACAGATTGCGGTCGCTCGCTCGCCGCAAGCCGGCGAGATTCTCGCGGCCCTCGGTACGCGGCCGGTCGTGCTTGTCGGCATGCCGGCGAGCGGCAAGTCGACCATCGGCCCCCAGCTTGCCAAGGAGTTGGGGGTGGCGTTTGTCGACATCGATCAGCGTATCGTCGCCGAGCACGGCAATATAATGGAGATATTCGCCGATCCTGGCCGCGGCGAGGCGCACTTCAGGGACCTGGAGACCAAAGAGCTCGCCAAGCAGCTGGAGAGAGGGCCCATCGTCATCGCAACCGGCGGCGGTTGCTTTAGCAAGGAGTCCAATCAAGCCCTGATCCTTAATAAGGCGAGGTCGATCTGGCTCGACACCGAGCTGAAAGAGCTCCGCAGGCGCCTCAGGAGGGACACCAGCCGGCCGCTGCTGCAAGGCGTCGACATCGAGCAGAAGGTTGACCAGCTGTACGAAGAGCGCAGTCCGTTCTACCAAAAGGCCGATATCAGGTTGCCCCTCGTCACGCCCATTCAAAAAGACAAGAAGAACGCCCGCATCTGCGTGCAGGAACTCTACGCTTTCCTGTGCAGCAACAGAGAAGCCGCTCTGCCCGCTGCCGAGATATCACATGTCTCCGGTGCTTCTGGCACCGCCAATCGTGGGTCCGGTGAAGTGGCCAGCCGCTCAAGGAAATACAACGTACCGAAAGAAGATGAAGTTCTCATCGATCGGGCGGCTGAGGCTGCCGTTCGAGATGGGCGGTTGCCGAGCAATGTCAGTATCTATTCTACGAGTCTGCGTAGGCTTTCTGAGGCGCTCAACGATAAGGGACTGCAGATCGCCAATTTAGGTGAGGCGTCACTGATGCAGCACGTTCAGGAATTGTTCCCAGGCACCGCTAACCACAACCTCCTCACTGGGTTGAGGATGATGGGTGATTACCGCCGCAGAATGGCGGAGGGCGCGTCCGGGGCCGGTGGCTCTCGGCACGCCGAAGGGCACACCGTCCCGTCGCCAGCGCAATCCAAGGCGGAAGCAGGGCCAGCTCAGTCGTCAGACCCGTACGCCGGCCTTGGTTCTCTGGTCGATTTGCCGTTCACTCCGTATGCGGAAGTGGCGCCGGCTCAATCGTCCGACACCTATGCCGGTCTCGAGTCCTTCTTTGATTTGCCATACATGCCTCACGCGCTGCAGGATGGTGCGCATCATGCGCCGATTCATCCGCCAATGGCGTTCGGTGCTCAAGACGGGGCTTTGGATCCGGTTGCGTCGACCTCGTCCTACGCCCCCGGCGGGCTGCAGCTTGACACCGACGATTGGCTGGGCGACGACCACATCCATAGGGACTACGAGCTCCTCGAGGAGGAGCTACGGCAGAACGCGCCAAATCTCGCCGACCGTACGCGCCTTGCGGATCCTCTCATCGTCAATTATAGTCTGCGCCTGGGGTGGAACATGGAGGTCGCATTCCAGCGCATCGTCAATGATAGACGGACCAGCAACGACACGGCCGACTTCCTGTTCCTGCCAGTGAGCGATGCCTCCGCTACCGATCCTGCTCGCCGCGGCAGCCATTGGTCACTGCTGTTCGTTGATCGCCGCGATCGGTCAAATCCGGTTGCCTATCATTACGACTCCCTGGAAGGATACCACCGCGAGGCTGCAGCAACCATCGCACGAAATCTGGGCGCTTATCTTGTGTCGCCTGAGATGGCGCAGCAGCGCAACGGCTATGATTGCGGTGTCTACGTGGTGGACGGCACGCGGGAGCTGGTCGGACGATTGGCGCAAGGGCAGTGGCCAGCCGTGGTCGACCTCAACAATCTCGTCGCCGATCGGGAGCGACTCCAGCGCCGCTTGAGCAACCCTCGGAGGATTCGGCGAGCCGACGATGCGGCAGGTCGACCCGGGCCCTCAACACGGGATGCCAACTCGCCCGCCCCAAGCGTCAACCAGCCGAGCCTGCCGCCGCCGGAAAACCCGGGATCATTGGAAAATTTCGCCACATCGATCTTCGGCTCGACATACGCGCCGGCTCGGGTACCGGTTCATTCGTCCCAAACTGGATCCACGGCGACCAGCGCGCACCGAAAAACCTCAGGCTAGCAAGTCGTCCGTGAAGAATGCGGATTGACCTGAGAAATAAGCAGAATTGATCTTGATGTAGTATTCGATTTTGCAGGAAAGCGGGGTGTTGGACCTCGCTTTCTTGCGTTTTAGGATTTTGCTTTTGGGCGATTCGTGATTCCCTGACGGCGTCGTCGACATTGGGGAATGCGATGAGCAAGCCGCGGGATGATCGCCAGAAAGACCTGTTGCTTCCGGCGCTCGATCAGATCATCGACATGGGTCATCCGCTGGTGCGGTTGGCAGCGCTGATCGACTGGAACATCCTGAATGAGCGCTTCAGTTCGGTGTGCCAAGCAGGGGCGGGACAGCCGGGCTTGCCGACGCGGCTAGTCGCCGGCCTGTTCATTTTGAAGCACATGCACAACCTATCGGATGAGGTGCTGTGCGCTCGCTGGATCGAGAACCCCTATTACCGTGTGCCACGAACGCTGTCGGAGACGTCAGCGGTGCTGTGTTGAAGATGGGAGTATGGCCTCCCGGAGCCGGCTTGCAGGAGCAGGCTTCAAATCACCTCATGCTGCTGCGTTCAAAAGGCGCGGTGGTGAGCGATGAGGCAAAAGGCGGTGGTTGAAACCGTCAGATGAGTGACGAGAAGATGAGCGCAAGCGAACCGCTGACGACACATCGAAATGGGTTCAAGACGCTGTCAAAACGGACGTGGGGTAATGACGTCCGGAGGAGTGTGGGCGGAGCCTGTTTATGGCCCACGCGGCAGCCGGTGCATAGGCGGCATGATCTCGTCACAGGCTTCGACATGGAACGTGGGAACCTGACACGATCCGTCAGGGGCGGAGCAACCCGCAGTAGTGACGAAGCGGCTGTAATGGCCGTGGAGCGAAGGGGTTGCGTTGTCTGGCCGGCGTCGCTGCGCCAACCGGGAATACCGGGAGGAGCACGGTGAATTCCGGCAAACCATTGCCCATCACCAAGCGTATGGTGTGGGAGGCTTACAAGCTTGTGAAGAAGAAGGGAAAGGCGGCGGGCGTCGATGGCCAGAGTCTCGAGGACTTTGCCGATGATCTTGAGAACAACCTCTATCGGCTGTGGAATCGGATGGCGTCAGGGAGTTACTTCCCGCCACCGGTGCGGCGGGTCGAGATCCCCAAGACCGGCGGTGGAGTCCGCCCTCTCGGCATACCGACGGTCGCGGACCGTATCGCCCAAATGGTGGTCAAACGGCACCTGGAGCCGGAGCTGGACGGAGCTTTTGATCCAGACTCGTACGGCTACAGGCCCGGAAAATCAGCCCATCAGGCAGTGGAGCAGGCGCGCAAGGGGTGCTGGCAGCGAGACTGGGTCGTTGACCTCGACATTAAGAGCTTTTTCGACACGATCGATCATCAGCTCCTGATGCGCGCGGTGCATCGACACACGAAAGCTGACTGGATCCGGCTCTACATTGAGCGGTGGCTCAAGGCCCCGGTCGAGATGCCTGATGGGTCGGTTCAGGCGCGGACGACGGGCACTCCCCAAGGAGGTGTGGTCAGTCCGATGCTGGCGAATCTGTTCCTGCACTATGTGTTCGACAAGTGGATGAGGCAATCCTATCCGCACGTCCCATTCGAGCGCTACGCCGATGACGCTATCTGCCACTGCCGCACTCGGCAGGAAGCGGAGGAGCTGAAATCGGCGCTGGAACGTCGGTTCGTAGACTGTCATCTGCTGCTGCATCCGGAAAAGACCAAAGTGGTCTATTGCGCTGACAGCAATCGGCGGCGGTCCTATCCGCAGATCCAATTTGACTTCCTAGGCTTTAGCTTCCGACCCCGTATGGCGAAGAACCGGTGGGGCGGGATCTTCACCTGCTTCCTTCCGGGGGTGAGTCCGAAATCTCTCAAGGGGATGAGGGCTCGCATTCGAGATTGGCGTTTGCCTCGGCACTCGCCGCTTCCGCTTGAAGACATCGCGCGTAGCCTCAATCCCGTCCTTCCGGGCTGGGATCAATACTACGGGCGATTCTACCCGACGGAGTTGCGCAAGCTCTATGAGTGCTTCGACGAGCATCTCGGCGCATGGCTTCGGTGCAAGTACAAGCAACTGAGGGGCCACCGAGGACGGTCGTTGCGGACGCTCAACCAGATGGCGCGGCAAAATCCGAAACTCTTCGTTCACTGGCAAAAGCGTAAGCGCTTTTTTCTACGCACCTGTGCAATTGAGTGCCCGGATGGGATGAGGTGTCCACCATGAACAAGGTGGACACCATCGATGATCACTCCAGAAGAATCTTTTAAGCTTGAGACGCTCGGCGTGTTGCGGAATGGCCGGCGTCGCTATGACCCAGCCAGCAAACAGCGGCTGGTCGAGGCCTGTCTGCAGCCTGGCGTGTCGCTGGCGGGGCTGGCGTTGCAACACGGCGTGAACGGGTGAAACTCCCTCGGCCTACTCGACAATACTTCTGCGGCGAATTGAGCTTCTGCCACCGTCTGCCGTTCGATCGATCGTCGATGACACGATGGCGGCAGCGGCTCGGCGAGGAACAGCTCGTCGCGTTGATCCAGGAAAGTCTTTCAGTGGCGCACAAGACCGGCGCTATCGGTCCCAAGGACCTGGAACGGGTGGTCGTCGATACCACAGTGCAGCCCAAGGCGGTTGCACATCCGACCGACGCGAGGCTGCTGCATCGAGCAATCATCAAGCTGGTCGGGCTCGCCAAGCGCAACCGTGTGCCGCTGCGCCAGAGCTATCTGCGCCTGGCCAAGCGCGCCGCCATCATGACCGGCCGCTATACCCACACCCACCAGTTCAAACGCGCCCGGCGACAGCTCAAGTTCCTGCGGACACGGCTTGGCCGGCTCGTCCGCGACATCCGCCGCAAGATTGATGGCGATACGGTGCTGGAAGCTCGCTTCGGCCCGTTGCTCGGTTTAGCGCAGCAGGTGCGCAGCCAGGATCAGCATCAGCGCGGTCCGAAGGTCTATGCGTTACATGCTCCGGAGGTTGAGTGCATCGGCAAGGGTAAAGCCCGCGCGCCCTACGAGTTCGGCTGCAAGGTCAGCATCGTCACCCCCGTGACGTCTCCGAAGGGCGGCCAGTTCGTGCTTCATGCCAAGGCCTTGCATGGCAATCCCTTCGATGGGCACACGCTCGGTCCCGTAATCGCCGACATGGAGAAGCTCACTGGCGTGGAGGCTCGCCGTATCCACGTCGACAAAGGATATCGCGGTCACAACCACCCGCATCGGTTCGGGTCAGGTCCGCCGCGTCACAGCTTCCATCCGTCGCGAGATGAAGCGTCGCGCGGCTGTCGAGCCCGTCATCGGCCACGTCAAGGCCGAGCACCGCATGGACCGAAATTATCTCAAGGGACGCCTCGGCGACCGCATCAACGCTGTTCTCGCCGCTGCCGGCTATAACTTCGGCCTGCTGCTGCGATGGCTCGCAGAGCTCTTGCGTGTTATCATCCGAGCCCTCTTCGAGACCGTCCCGGCTCGAAACATCGCTTGAGCCGGGCACCGCGCCAGTTCTTCACGAACGACTACGGATGGTGTTGAGAAGCCCTATCGTCAGTTCAAGGCCACTTTTTTTGGCTTCTCCTTCCAGGCCGCCACCATCCGCTCGTACGCCTGCTCGACGCGTGCGACATAGCCAGCTTCCCGCTCACGCACTTCCTTGATCCAGTAGTCCCGACCCGGGCCAGCCTTGCCATAGGCACGAGGCGCTCCAGCCTTGAGTGCCACCTTCCGGAGTTTCATCGCTGTGAACGCCGGTCGTGCGTAAGCATAATCTTTCCCGGTCGTCAGGACGTGCCAGATCATCACTGCGAGCTTACGTGCCGTGGCGACGGCCGCGACTCCAGGCCCATGCTTCTTCTGCATGCGATTGAAGAAGGCCCGCAGCGGCCCCGGCGCCGTCTTGGCCGACCAGGCCGCTTCAGCCAGCATCTTGCGGGCGTCACGATTGCCCTGTTTCGAGATACGACCATGCCTTGCCGGATGCTCTCCCGATTGCCGAACTCGAGGCGTCAAACCGAAGTAGCTGCTGAGCTTATCCGGTGACTGGAACCGTGCGATGTCGCCGATGGAGGCCAGTACACTCGAAGCGACGACCGAACTCACGCCGGGGATCGTCATCAGCTTGAGAGCCCGTGGATCGTCCAGAGCCTGTTGGGCCACGACTTTGTCGATTTCCGACAGTTGCTTCGTCACGCGTTCGAGTTCCGTGATAAGACGCTGGAGCATCGCACGCTCCTCCGATGGAAGAGGCAGACTGTCCAGCCAATGCTGTCCGCACTTGCCGAAGAGATAGCCTTTGTAGGGCGGGATGAGGTTGGCATGCAGGATAGCCTTCATTCGTCCTTTAATCCGGATGATCTGCGCCAAGACGCCAGCGCGCTCGGCCATCTGGCGCCGGCGGCTGTAGGTGTCCTCGTCAGCAACCCAGACCTCCGGCAAGAAGCCAGCAGCATGCAACTTTGCCAGGGTCCCAGCATCGACCTTGTCCGTTTTGACTCGCGCATGCGGATTCCGAGGTGATCGCGCGCACTGTTCCGACTTGATGGCGCGCGGGTTTCCGAAATGAAGGCGCGCATTCCGAGAATTGTCCGCGCAGGATTCCGAGACGATCGCGCGCAGTTTGGAGTGAGGGGACCCTGATTGTTGGGGCATTTTTCCTGTCGGCTAACGACCGGAGAAATGCATGCCGACGAGGAGGGTTACGATGCGCCATGTGCGCGAGATTTTGCGTCTGAGCCTGGATGCGGGGCTATCGACGCGGATGGTTGGAGAGCGCGTCCAGGTCGGTCCGACGACGGTCCGGGACACATTGAAGCGGTTTGCCCGCTCCGGGCTGAGCTGGCCTGTTCCTGGCGAAATGAACGACGCCGAGCTGGAAGCGCGCCTGTATGGCGTGCCCGGGGTGAAGCCCGGCCGTCGCAAACAGCCGGAGCCGGATTGGTCGGTGGTGGCGCGCGAGCTGAAACGCAAGCATGTCACGCTGCAGGTGCTGTGGGATGAATACATCGCGGCGTACCCTGATGGGTACCGGTATAGCCGTTGGTGCGATCTGTTCCGTCGCTGGGAGGGCCGCCTGCCGCTGACGATGCGGCAGAGCCATGCCGGCGGCGAGAAGATGTTCGTCGATTACGCCGGCGACACTGTGCCGGTCGTTGTCGACCGCCGGACTGGGGAGATACGCGATGCCCACCTCTTCGTAGCGGTGCTTGGCGGATCTAGCCTGTCGTTCGCCTGCGCGACATGGACCGAGCAATTTGCCGATTGGATCGAAGGGCACAATGCGGCCTTCGCCTACTTCGGCGGTGTGGCCCAGCTGTTGGTGCCGGACAATGCCAAGGTCGCGGTGATCAAGGCATGCCACTTCGATCCGATGATCAACCGTAGCTACGTCGATATGGCACGCCATTACGGCTCGGCGGTGCTCCCGGCGCGGCCGAGGAAGCCGCGGGACAAGGCGAGCGTTTCATACTGCACCTCATTCCTTTGATGGCGCGGTGATGGCGGTGAGCTGCGCCGGGCGGGCGCCGCGCCCACCGCAGCCTTTGCGGATCGTCATGCCAGGCGGGATCTCCCACAGGCCACGGTTCAGGCTGTCGGTATAGCATTTTGTGATGAGCCCCTGGCGACCCCACGTGTGTACGGCTGTCTCGGAGACGCAGAACTTGGCTGCGATCTCGCGCGTCGTGAGCATACCACGTCGCCGCAGCCGCACATATCGGCTCGCGAGTTTGTAGGCGCCGCGAATGAAGGCAACCTTCTTCAGATTGAATGCCTTTGCCTCCCATGTACACCAGCCATGATTATTGAGGATCTCTGCGATCTCGCGATCGCAATGATGGTCAAGAAGACGATCAACCTCGGCGACGAGTTCAGGTTTGAACTTGCGGATCTGGGCGATCGGTAGCGGCCGGTCGAGCACCAAGGTACGCGTGGCGCCGCCCGACAGGCACACATGGGCCGTGATCGTTTGCAACTTGATCAAGGTTACGTCGTCGATGAGCAGACGCACGATGCGCTTGCGCTCGCGGGAGTCAACGCGCGAATCTTGCCAGATCCGCGGGAGCTGCTCGGCGAGGTCAAGGATGCGTCGGTGGGCTTGTGCGCTGAGTGCCGCAGCTTGCTGTTTGCTCCGGCGCTCGTAGTCTTCGGCGGCATCGGCATGACGGCGCAGCTTGTCGTTCCATTCCGCCTCAAGTGAGTCGGCGACGAGTCGGTTGTCGGGATCGACCTTCATGTAGCGTCGACGCGCAAGCTCGGCTTCATAGCGCATCCGCTCGACATGCTGGCGACGCGCTGCATCGGTCTCTGCGGCGCGCGCCTGAAGCTCGCGCTGCACCTCAAGGGTGACGGCCAGCGTCATCGGCGTCATCAGCTCGATCATCAGGTCTGCGATCGCCGCATCGACGATCTTCCCGGGAACAGTTTGGCAGGTCCATCCCGCGCGACGTACCGCGTTCGCGTGGCACAGATACGTTGGGACGGTGCGGCCGTGCTCCTGGCTGTAGCGCACACCCATGCGTTCGCCACACAGGCCACAGACCACGCGACCTTGGAGGAGCGCCGGTCCCTCGCGCGCCGGTCCCGACCGCCGCTCGCCACCGAAGGCACGTGCGTTGTCGGCGAGACGCCGCTGGTTGGCCTCGAAGCGCTCCCAGTTGATGTAGCCCTGGTGCATCCCGGGCATGACGAACTGCCAATCGGCCCTGGCAACCTTGACGACACTGGTGCCACCATCAGGCCGATGCCGTATGCGCGTTCGGCCATACGCAAATGCGCCAGCGTAGCGCGGATTGTGGAGCACCTGCAGAATGCGCGCATGGTGCGGCGCCGCCCACAGGAGATCACCCTTGTTCGGCCCGTCCGGAGTCGACGCGGGAACAGCAAACCTTGCTGCCGGAAGAAGCGGACTGTCTGGACGGCACTTCCGGTCTGCTCGAAGGTATCGAACACGAGGCGGATTGCGTTCTGCACCTGGAGGTCGGGATCGAGGCTGATGGTCCGATCGTTCCCGTAAACCAAACCGACCGGAGGGCACATCTCGAGCTCGCCGCGGCGGGCCTTGTTGAGCTGACCGCCACGCATGCGTGCTTTGAGGATGTGCAGCTCGGCCTCGCTCATCGTACCTTTGAGTCCGAGCAAGAGGCGATCGTTGAAGCTGGCTGGATCGTACGACCACACAGCATGGTGCCCCTGTTCGGGAGCCATCTGATCAGTTGGAGCAGATTACCGTAACCGATCCAACCCATCCACTATACGGACGGCGCTTTGATTTGGTATCAGCCGGAAGCTCGCTCCGACCCGGCGGCTGCGTTCTCGTTCATTATCGCGACGGCATTTTGCTGAGAATTCGAGCTGCAGCAACCGACCTCCATGGCGAGCGGCTGCCTGTCCCGTCAAGCAAGCTTTCGCTCGAAAGCATTCGAGACTTGCTCCGGCTTTCAAGAGACGTGGTGCTGAGGAGCTTGGCGAATCAGCAGACAAATGATTCTTTAGGGCACGGTTCCGAATCAAAATTGGCAAGCTCGCGTGGTTCGCTGGGAGGAGAGCCATGAGGTCGGATCTCGTGACGGGGAGCCACCTGTGTCGCAGGGCCGTAATTTACATTCGGCAGTCCACGCCTCACCAGGTGATGACCAACCAGGAAAGCCTGCGGCTGCAGTATGCACTGCGACAGCGAGCCAACGATCTCGGCTGGGATGATACCAATATTGATGTCGTTGACGCCGACCTTGGGTTGAGTGGATCGACAGCGGCGCATCGCGAGGGCTTCAAGGACGTTATCGCCCACGTCACGTTGGGTGAAATCGGGATCATTCTCTCCTACGAGGTGACGCGTCTCGCGCGCAACTGCTCTGATTGGTACCCGCTACTCGATCTGTGCGGCTACCGGCAATGCCTCATTGCGGATCGCGACGGCGTCTACGATCCTGGCTCAACCAATGGGCGCCTGTTACTCGGCTTAAAGGGCACAATCTCCGAAGTGGAGTTGCACACACTGCGCGGCCGTCTGACAGCGGGGCTGCGCGCCAAGGCCGAGCGCGGCGAGTTGACGTTACTGTTACCGGCGGGTTTGGAACATGACACCAATGGCGTGGTTTCGAAGGATCCGAGCAGGGAGGTGCAGCAGCGGATATCACTGGTTTTCACGACATTTCTGGAGGGAGGATCCGTAGGCAAGGTAATCCGGTCATTCCGAGATCGTGCGCTCTCCATACCGCGGCGGGACCGGTTCGGCGACATTGCGTGGCGGACACCGTCAGCCAGCATGATTTCCGGAATTTTGAGGAATCCGGCCTATGCTGGCGCTTTCGTCTATGGCCGTACCAAGTCCTGCCGCACGACCTATGCAAGTGGTAAACTGAAGACGGCCCGCTGCCCAATGGCAGAGTGGAAGGTAGTAGTAAAGGGCCGCTATCCTGCATACATCGATTGGGATGGCTTTGAGCGGATCCAGGCCATGTTGCACGATAACCATGCCGAATACCAACGCAATCAAACGCGTGGCGTGCCCCGAGAGGGGGCCGCTATCTTGCAGGGCATCACCTGGTGCGGCCGGTGCGGCCACAAGATGTCGATACAATACAAGGGCGGGCCTCGCTACGTCTGCAATTCCCTGTTGAACCACCAAGGCAAGACGCTATGCCAGCATCTTCCCGCCGATCCAATCGACGCACAGGTGGTGGCTGCATTCTTTGCAGCGATCGCTCCCGCTGAGGTGGAGGCCTGGAAGCGTGCGCTCAATGCGCGGCTGCAGACCGACGAAGCGCTTGATCGCGCCGAAGAGCAGCAGGTTGAGCGACTGCGCTACCAGGCACTCCTGGCCGAACGACAGTATAATCGGGTCGATCCTGACAATCGCCTTATCGCCGCTGAGCTGGAGCGGCGATGGGAAAGAGCGCTGCGCGAACTCCGGCAGGCTGAAGAGGCGCTGACCACCCGTCGAGCCACGAAGAGCAAATCAGCCATGTTGACCCCAGAGGAGCAGAATGAGTTTCTTGCGCTTGGTCCACACTTGCCTGAGCTCTGGCAGCGGCCTGATGTGAGCCGGGCAGATAAGAAGCAGTTATTACGAACACTGATTGACAAGGTTGTTCTCCACCGCATCACGCGCGATCGAATCGCGGTTCGGATCGTCTGGCGCGGTGGCGAGATTTCCGAATTGGAAGTCGAGCCGAGGGTCCATGCACTGCATGCTCTAACTCGAGGGGCTGAGATGCAAGCACGTATCCTTGAGTTGGCCCACCAGGGTTTCGATGATGCCGAGATCGCCAATACCCTGACCCAGGAGGGGCACCGCTCACCGCGCCGAAATTATGTTCCAGTACGAACCGTTCAGATCGTCCGGCAGCGCCATCGCGTACTACAGAACGCCGTCGCAACGCGTGCCCGTCACATTGCGGGCTGGCTGCCGGTAACCGCAATGGCAAAGCGTTTGGGAGTTTCGAGCTCTTGGATCAAGCAACGTATCCGCAGTGGCATCATCAACGTCCAGCGCGATCCCTGGGACAAGCGATTCCTTTTTCCTGATACAGAAGCCAGCATTGCTGCGCTGCGCGAGCTTAAGACAGGAGCTCGAGATCATCTCGTTTTCGACCCGAGAGCAAACAAATGAAGGTATCAACATGACTGATCGTAGATACCGTCTTCGTCAAGGATGAGCGTCGCCGTCAATGCACACAACTCGATGAGCCGGTGCCAATCAGCCGAGTTGCGCGCAAGGCGCGAGACCTCCAGCCCCATGACAATACCGGCCTTGCCAAGCGCCACCTCGCTCACCAGTTGCTGGAAGCCGTCGCGTGCTGTCGTACTTGATCCGGACTTGCCGAGATCGCGATCGATGACGTGAACGCGTTCGACAGGCCAGCCGGCCACAACTGCTCGATCCCGCAACCCATATTGGCGCTGGGTACTCTCGCCGTGCTCGGCAACCTGGCGAAGGGTCGATTGGCGGACATAGAGGTAGGCGTCGCGCTTGAGATGGTCGGCGGTGACTTTAAGCTCAGGCATGGAGGGGCTCCATTGCGATGGCGACGAGGATGCCGGCGATGAGGCGTGTGACGTCGCTTGTTGCGGGCGACGGATCGTTCGGGGCCGAGGGCGCGAGCCGATGGTCGTGGCAGGCCGCCACGGCATCGACCTCCTGTCCGCGTGCTCGGATCCACGCTGCCAATCCCCGTCGACGAAGAATGGCGAGACCTGGGCAAGCCGTAAACTCGGCACGCAATGCGGCGGCGCGTAGCTTCTCGTAGCTGTCTGCTGCGTCCGCAGGCGCGACGATCAGGCTGGGTTGAGTGGTTTTTTTTGCGCGCCAGCGCGCGCTCCAGGCTGCGCCGGTGCACCTTGACGCCGAACCGCGCTTCGATCGCGTCGAGGAAGTGCGAGGTCGTCAGTTCGGGTCTTGCAACTTTGAGAGCGTCGACGAACGCAACGACCTCGGCGGAGACCTTGTGGCCGCCTTTGGGGCCGCGCCTGCTCGGCAACAGGCCGGCAAGCCCGGCGGTCTGCAGGGCGCTCTGCGCCTTGTAGAAGGTCGGCCGCGTGACGCCGAATGTCTCGGCGGCCTCGCTGATCGCAACGCCGTCGACCTGGTGGCGTCGCACCATCTCGTAACGCACCTGTACCAGGTCCTTGGCATCGAAGAACGGGATGCTGACGAACGAGGTGTCGCGGACGGCTTCCGGATTTGGATTGAGGATGCCGTCTTGCGCCAGCGCTTCGCTCTTCGGATCCCGCTTCTGCGCCCTGGTCATGCTCGGCCTCAACCTGACGTAAATATAAATGGGCCCCTATATGTTGAGTGTCAATGGAGATGTCGACGCAATATGATGATACTATGCTGTTATCTAAGTAGTAGCACGTGGCGCCACGTCGACAGCATGGCATTATTATCTTTACATGCGCGGCATATTTATATTTACACATCGCTGGCGCCCATGCTCTCGGCGAGCCGGTCCAGCGCGTCACAAAGCGCCAACAGGTCAACCACGCAAAAGGCTGCTCTACCCGCAGCGATCAGCCGGAACTCATCGGGCGGCTCGATATCGGTCCAGGCGCGCTCGCGATCGTGCAAAGTCGACCGTTCTGGCCCTCATAGACCACCCGGTCTTCGCCCCAATGACGGCGCCGGCAGATCAGTTCGAACTTGCGGCCGCAAAGCGGATGAAAGGGATGCGTGATCCGCACCTCCTGCCGGGTCGTACCCGCATGACCTGCAGTCGACAACTTTTGACAAGGCGAAAGTGGAGGCCTGCGTCGGCATCGTCGAACGATGGGTTCTGGGCCGCTTGCGCAACCGGATCTTCTACAGCCTGGCCGAGGTGAATGCAGCGGTCGCCGAGTGCATCGCCGATCTCAACGACAGGCGGGTGCTTCGGCAGTTCGGCAAGACGCGCCGTCAGTTGTTCGAGGAAATCGATGCGCCAAACCTCAAGCGACTGCCGGCAGAGCCGTGGGTCCATGCTGAGTGGAAGCGTTGCCGGGTCGGCCTTGATTACCACATCGCGATTGATCACCACCATTACTCCGTGCCCTGGCGTTTTGCCCGGCGCGAGGTCGAGGCCCGCGTCACTGCCCGCACCATCGAAATCTTCCTCGGCGGCGAGCGCATTGCCGTGCACATGCGCGGTAGCGGCAATGGGCGGCACACGACGATCCCGGAACACATGCCGTCGAGCCACCGGCGCTATCGCGAATGGACGCCTGTAAAGATCCGGGAGGAAGCGGCGCGGATCGGGCCGATGCTGTCGCTACTGGTCGAGAAAATCATAGAGGACCGGCCACACCCCGAGCAGGGCTACCGTTCCTGCCTTGGGATCATCGGGCTTGCGAAGCGCTTCGGTGTCAATCGGCGTTGGACTGGGACCCCCCGTATTGCCGCATCTGCGAATGTTACCCTGATGGCGCCATTGCAGATGACGATCCGATGTCGATTGATCGGCCGCGCCAGATGGCTTTGCCGGCTTGCTCGACGAGAGGGGCTGTGGGCGGGTCGGGCCCTACATAGCCCGAGCCGTCCACAACCCCGGGCAATGGGGCAGCGGTCGTGGCGTCGCCGAGCGGGCCTTGGGCGACCAACCGTTCGGCAGCCCTCCGTCTGAGCGCCCTCAGCAGACGTTGCACAATCGAATGCTGTCTCTTTCCGAACTCCTCGGGGTATTTGTCGCTCAGCCGGCCGACAATTGCGAGCGCCGTTAGCTGCGGCTGCTCTGCGAGCCAGGCTTCGATCGCAGCAATATGCGGGTCGAGCTTGGACGGCATGCGAACTCTGGTCTTATAGGGCCGACGAGTTCGCCGGTGCGTGGCACGCGGCTCGCCGACCGTCACTGTCTTGCCGAGCGTCTTCGCGAACGTCGCCGCATTCGTTGGCAGGGTGCTAGTGTGAGCGGGTTGCAGGCCGCGCGCCTGTCCGGCACGACGATCGACGCGATTGCCTAGTTCCTCTTGGGTTGCGCGAATCTCCGCCAACAGCACGACCGGATCGAGCGAGCGGTACTGATCGCGTAGCCGTTTCTTCACGGCTGCAGTCACCTTGGGATGCGCCAATGCACGCTCATAGGGCGTCGATGGGAGATGATAGCGCTTGATCACTTTAGCCCCTTCGCGACGCTTCTCCTTGAGTTTGAACGACGGCTGGAAGAAGTTGACGTAGAGCCGTGCCGCCGCATAGAGGCGGCCCATCATATGCGCCGTCTCGACGCCATCGAAGCGGCCATAGCCCATGAGGCGGCGGACGACGGCACCATTCTTCTGCTCGACGAACGCCTGATCGTTCTTCTTATAGGCGCGCGAGCGTGTGACTTCGAGCTTCTGTTCGCGACACCATGGCACGACGACATCGTTCATGAAGGCGCTGTCGTTGTCGAAGTCCACCCCGCGCAACAGCCAGGGGAACAGGCTCTGTGCGCGGTTGATCGCCTCGACGACCAGCGAACCTTCCCGCGTCAGCAACGGCAGGCACTCCGTCCAGCCGGTGGCGACATCGACCATCGTCAGGGTTTGGATGAACGAGCCAGCCACCGACGTGCCGCCATGGGCGACCATGTCGACCTCGCAGAAGCCGGGCACTGGGCTGTTCCAGTCATTGAACGTGCGGATCGGGACCTCGCGCCGGACTGCCGAATAGAATCCGGCACGGCGCCGCCTGCCGCCGCTCGCTGCGATCTTCACATCGACGAGCAGGCGATCGATGGTGGCGGCGCTGATGGCCAGAACACGATCACGGTCCGACTGGCCAAGCTGCAATCGGCCATGTTGATCGAGAGCAGGCAGCAAGGTCGGGATCATCACCTTGAGCCGCTTGCCGCACACCCGATCCGACGCCTCCCACAGCGCCTTTATCGCATCCTTGACCGTCGCGCCATATCTACGCTTGCGCTCTTGCGGTGCCTCGACCTTGCCCGGCCCAACTGTCTCGCGTAGCCGAAGTGCACGTACCGCATGCTTGCGATGCCAGCCCGTAACGGCGCACAACTCGTCTAGGATCCGTCCCTTCTCGAGCCGCCCGCTCGACCGATAACGCTCGGCCAGCGCTAATGTGATCTCGCGCTTTGCGCGCATGCTGATCTTCCCTGCCATAGCCGCCACCGAACTGATTCGGCAGCTCCGCCCCAGACTCGACAGGGAAGTTGTCCGGTAACATTTTTAGTGAGGCAATGCGCCCCCGATCGGCGTCCAAAGGGGGCTCTGACGCAATTTTGGTGCAGCCCCTTCATTCTGCGCCGATTAATCGGGCCTGAAGCAGATCAATCTTTCCGCGGCCATACATTTGACGCCTCACGAGCTTGAGACGCGTGATCTGACCTTCGGTCTGGCCGTTAGACCAGGGCAAAGTGATTGCTGCTCGGACCGCCGCTTCATCCCTGGCGACGCCGCCGGCAAACGAGGCGACGAGACTAGCTCGGGCTCGCTCGATCCACGGGATGAAGCCCGCCTCGGTCTTGCGCCGGATCATCAGGTGGAATTCGGCGATGATCTCGCGTGCCTCGACTAAGTTTGGCACGCCAGCTTCAATCGCCGCGATCGTGACGGTCTCCGCTTTCGTAAGCAAGTCCCGGCCGACTGTCATCAGGCGCGCGATCGTTCTGGCTGATGGAATCCTCTGAAGGTTTTGTGTGTCGGCCCTTTCCGCTCGTCGTCTGCGGGTCGCCCACTCGCTGATGACGCGGAGCGAACCTCTGAAGCCACGTGCCTTCAAACGGCGCCAAAGTTCGGCCCCGTTGCGACAACCGGACGCCCACTGGTCGTCGAGCCACGGCAAATGCAGATCCAACGAACTTTGCCGGGTCCGGAAGACATCAGTGCGCTCGCCGCGGATCACTTGTCGGACCAGCTTTCTGCTGTTGCCGGTTTGGCGCACGGTCTGCTTGATGGGGACGCCGTTTTTCGACAGAGCCAGGATAGTCGCATTGGTCTCTTCGCGGCGTAGATAGCCCTCGTACTGGAGGCGCTCGGCGGCTGTGAGAAGTGCGGGATCGATCGTCGTTGCACCGATGACGGTGCGTATCTGTCGCATCGATTTGCGGACGGCATCAAGGAAGGCTCGACTGGCGTTCTCCATCAGATGCCAGCGGTCGGCGACCTGGACTGCTTGCGGCAGGGCCTTGGCCGCGGCTTCGCCATATCCGCCGCCTCGGTCACGGGCGATGATCGCAATCGTGGGATGAGCAGCGAGCCACGCTTGGGCGGTCGCGGGCTCACGATCCGGCAGCAGAGTGACTACCCGGCGCCGTTCCAAGTTGCAGACGATGCTGGCGTACCGGTGATTGCGCCGCCATGCCCAATCGTCAATGCCGATGACCTTGAGCGGGTCAGCCGATGGACGGCTGCGGCGTCGGACCACGCGCAGGAGCGTGTCTTTGCTCACCGGCAACGTCAGCCGTTTTGCAAAGCTTGCCGCCGGCCGACCACCAAGCGCCAAGCCGAGGTGATGTACGATGGAGTCCAGCCTCGCCGTGCGACGCGCCGATGGTGCCAGTACGCCTCCGGCGAAACGCTCAGTGAAGATCTGGCGCCCGCACAGAACCGCATCGCAGCGGAAGCGACGAGCGGTGACCAGGAGCTGGACGATCCGACCTGAGAGCGGCAAATCGGTCACGCGGCGTCGATAGCGGCTATGGACACGTCGGGAAACCGTTCCGCACGACGGACACAGGCCGATGCATCCGGCAGCCCGGACCACAACAATCACCTTATCACCCTCGTAGTAAGCACTCTCTACAACAAACCCACGCGGCACCAAACTGGAGCGGTGGAGTGCCTGCTGCATGGCGTCGATTCTCCTCCAATCAAAGCGCCAGATATCCCTCAAACTGCATCAAAAGTGATGGTGTGGAACGGCCCTTCGAACCGGCATCAAAAGTGCCTAACGTGGTCGCTTCGAGAGGCGCCACAAAGGAAGGACCGTTCCAATGGAGAAGATTATCACAGTAGGTTTGGATTTGGCCAAGTCGATCTTCCAAGTGCACGGGATCGGCAGCGACGGGAGAGTATTGGTTCGCCGCATGTTGCGACGATCGCAGGTGCTGCCGTTCTTTCGAGCGCTCCCCTCTTGCCTGGTCGGCATGGAGGCTTGTGCGAGTGCACATCATTGGGCGCGCGAAATCGCGGCGCTGGGGCATTCGGTCCGCATGATGCCACCGGCCTATGTGAAGCCTTATGGTGCGCCCCGACGGCGCGTATTACCAGTGGAGGAAGGATCCACCCAGAGAGTTGTCGATTGATCTGGTAGCTGACGAGCGGTTTGGACGAGCAATCGGACGGATCGAAGCCTCGTGACAAAGGTCGCTTTAGGCGGCCGAGCAATCCAGCGGGCCGTAACGTGAGTGAGTGCGCCGGGAGACCGGCAAGGAGTATGTGGTGAAAGTCCACTGCGATGAAGGGTTAGCAAATCCACGTCGCCCCCGATCCGTGCGCAGGCGCTCGCGAGGGCGTCGGCGAAGCGTCGGTAGGGGAGCGTATAGGCCAGCCATTGAGCCGCGAAACCGTTATCAACCTGGGTGCCGACGTTGTTTACTCCACGGAAGGCAAAATCGACAGGTGCGTTACTGCGAGCGCCTGCCGGACCCGGCGTGGTCTGAGACCCTGGCATGTACGGACGCTCTTTGTGCGGGAACCGGGAGGTCTTTGGATCGGCCATAGGCCTGTTTGGTCTGATGGTCCGTGGCGGGAAGGTGAGGAGCCGTAGCCGCTGATGCACGATCCAGAGAAGTCTGACTCCGGCATAGTAGCGACGAAGCTGACGAACAAAGCCGGGCGACCGGCTGCGGAGTTGGTGGAGCCAAGGCCGGGGACCAAGGGGAACGCGGACCAGCAAACCACGCACCGGACACAGAGCCGGGCTCGCGTGACCCAGGCGCTGGACCGCGTACGGAAAGCCGCAAGGCAAAGGAAGAAGGAGCAGTTCACCGCGCTTCTCCACCACATCAACGTCGATATGCTCCGGACGGCGTTCTACGCGCTCAAGCGCAAAGCCGCCCCAGGCGTGGATGGCATGACGTGGCAGGATTACGAGTCGGACCTCGAACTCAGGCTTGAGGATCTGCACGGACGAGTCCATCGGGGAGCCTATCGGCCGCAACCGTCTCGCCGGACGTACATCCCGAAGGCGGATGGAAAGCAGCGACCGCTGGCGATCGCCGCCTTGGAAGACAAGATCGTCCAGGGCGCAACCGTGCTGGTGCTCAACGCAATCTACGAGGGCGACTTCGTCGGATTCTCCTACGGGTTCCGGCCCAGACGAGGACCGCATGATGCGTTGGACGCACTTTCGACGGCGATTAAACTGCGCAAAGTGAACTGGATTCTGGACGCCGACATCCAAAACTTCTTCGGCGCGGTCAGTCAAGATTGGCTGGTTCGCTTCGTGAAACACAGGATCGGCGACGAGCGCATCGTCCGCCTTGTCCAGAAGTGGCTCAAGGCGGGTATACTTGAAGACGGAGTCGTAACAGTCGATGACAGGGGAACGGGTCAAGGCTCGGTGATCTCACCGCTCCTTGCCAATATCTACCTGCACTACTGCTTCGATCTCTGGGCCGAGCGCTGGAGACGGCAGGAAGCCCGGGGCGACATGATCGTCGTGCGTTACGCCGACGATCTGGTGATCGGCTTCGAGCATGAGGGCGACGCACGTCGCTTGCATATTTCACTGATGGTGAGCAGCGATTTCGCGCGATCATGAGCGCCGAATTCAGACGATCGTGAGCAGCCCGCTCCGGCCGAGGCGGTGATAGAGTCAGCGTTCTGGCTGCTCGTCAAGGGTGATGGTTTTGGCGTTGCGTTTTCGCATGCTTTCGCCGGCCAGCTGGAGGCGGTGAGCGTTATGGACGAGGCGATCGAGGACGGCGTCGGCGTAGGTTGCGATAACTTCGTGCCATGTGTCCACAGGGAGTTGGCTGGTTACGATGGTGGAGGCGCGGCCATGGCGGTCCTCGAGGACTTCGAGTAGATCGCGCCGCTCGGCAGCGGTGAGCACCGACAATCCCCAATCGTCCAAAATCAGAAGCTGGGCGCGGCCAAGGGTTTTGAGCAAGCGGGCATAACGTCCATCGCCCCGCGCGAGCGCCAACGCTTCGAACAATCTTGGGACGCGATGATAGAGAACCGAGCGATTGTCGCGGCAGGCCTTGTGGCCGAGGGCACAGGCTAACCAACTTTTGCCCAATCCGGTCGCTCCGGTTATGAGCAAATTCTCGTGGCGATCGATCCAGTCGCCGCTGACGAGCTTGGCGAAGACGGCCCGGTCGATCCCCCGCGGCGTGCGCAAATCGACGTCCTCCACGCAGGCATTCTGGCGGAGCGCGGCCAGCTTGA
>NZ_JBVAPG010000137.1:0-21486 GCF_055413685.1 Bradyrhizobium sp. LeoA1Lang
AGCCGCGCATCGCCAAACCGACCCAGCCCGTAGTCCATCCCAGACATCGCTCACTCCCGCGAATCATCGTTCAACTCACGGAATCAGCGATCAAATTCCTTCGCAAGATGTGCGAATATGACAGCCGTAAGAACGGGGAGAGGGGGAACAGACGCCGTTGCCCGCTTCGGCCCAGGCTCGTCGCGCGCTATTCACACTCGCGCAGCACTTCGCGCGCGATGGTCATCTTCATCACTTCGGTGGTGCCTTCCGCAACCTGTGCGATGCGGCTCTGGAAATAGAGCTGGCCGAAGCGGTTTTCCCTGAGCACGCCGAGCCCGCCATGGATCTGGATGGCGCGGTCGATGACCCGGCAGGCCGCGAGCGGGGCGAAACATTTCACCATCGCGGCTTCCTTGCGCGCATCGAGGCCGCGATCGAGCATCCAGGCGGTCTTGTAGACCATCAGCCGCGACTGCTCGAGATCCATCTCCGATTCCGCGAGCATCCATTGAATGGCCTGCCGTTCCGCAAGCGGCTTGCCGAACGTCTCGCGCTCCCGCGCTCGCTTGGCGGCCTGCGTCTGCGCCCAGCGCGCGGTACCGGTCAGGCGCGCGCCGATCACGGTGCGGTTGCGGTTGAGCTGGTCCATCATGTAGCGGAAGCCCATGCCTTCCGCACCGAGCATGTTATTCGCCGGGACGACGCAATCCTTGTACTGGTAGTCGCAGCTCCGGCCGAGATAGGTGCCGGGCGCCATGGTCTCGTATTCGCGGAGCACCGAGACGCCGGGATTGGGATAATCGACCAGGAACAGGCTGATCCCTTCATAGCCCTTGGTCGGATCGGTCACGGCATAGCACAGCAGATATTTTGGCGTGATGCCCGGATGGTTCGGCGGCGGCGCCCAGCGCTTGATGCCGTTGATGATGTAATTGTCGCCGTCGCGAACGGCGGTGGTCGTTATCCCGGCCGCGTCGGAGCCCGCTCCCGGCTCCGAGATGTTGATGTGGTAGAACTTGTCCTCTTTGAGGATAGGATAGAGGTACGCTTCCTTCTGCCAATCCGGCGCGACGTAAAGCGCGGGATGCGGATCGAGAAAGCCCGACCAGGTCGCGAGCAGGCCATGCATCACGGGCGACTTAACGATCTCCTCGTAGACCAGGCACTTCGCAATCGTCCCGAGCCCCTGCCCGCCGGCTTCCTTCGGCACCGCCAATCCCCTGAAACCGTATTCACGGAATTTCTGCACCACGCCCATGAAGATGTCGTGCGGCACGGCATAGTCGTCCGTTCCCCAATCATTCTCGAGCGGGCGGCAGACTTCCTCCACGAACGCGGCGGCCCGAGCCTTGATGTCGCGTTGTTCCCTGGACAGTTCAAAATCCACTGTTATCTCCAAGCCTTGTTTGCAAGGCCGGAGCCTAGGTCGGCTGGGTCAGGGCGATTATGGCTTGGAGAGCCAATCTGGTTGGCTGATTGCATCAGGCCGGAAGACCTTGCTAGCTTCGTCCTTCGCGTCCCTCGATCAGGCCGCGTTGTTTGGAAAGCGCGCCCGCCATCAGGTCGACCACGGTTCGGATGCGCGGAACTCGCGAAACAGGTCGGCATCTCCCCAGTGGCTCAGCCATCTCCGGCTGAGCAAGCGCAAGTCGATGCGCCACGGTTGGCCTGAACCGGCGGGCATGGCACGGTCCCATAGGAACAGAAAACGCAGCAATCGCCTGGCTTGGGCTTCAGGTGAGCACCGCATGCCTTGCAATCGTAGAAGAACCTGCAGGCATCCAGCGGCATGATTTCCATCTCACGATATCCGCAGTGTGGGCATGTGATGATGGATTGCAGAATAAGCGAGTTGTCCTGCATCGCCGCATCCCGCCAGAGGTAGTCTCGAAATCAGCGCCAGCAGTATAGCGCCGATTTGGCTTCCACGGGACGAAAACGAGATTGCGGATGACGCGGGAAGGGACGGCGCGCCACAAGGCCGCGCTTCTCGCGAGCAGAATCCGATCAATTAGATTTCGTCTAATCGGAGCGATGACGTCCGGGTTCGTCGTCCACGTGGCGGGTTCCCGTGGCGACAACTTCTAAGCGTCACCTTTTCCGGCCGTAATGGACGATGCTTGATCCTGGCGCGGCGGGATTCATGATCGCGCCTTCCGATGGCTCCAGGTCACGAGCGAAAGTAACATTGCGACAAAATTATCTAATGATTGATTCAAAACTAATTGCTTCAATGATTTCAAAACAAATGGTCGCTCTGCGTACTAACTACTCTCGGCGCAAGCTTGATTGCATTTCTGCATTTTGCCAACGTCACGACGAGCGACTCACATCGCTTCTACAAAAGAACGGCAAATTTTTGGAGCGCTCAACATGGGAACGGGCGCTCCGATGCAACTGAGCTAGCCGTTCTATATTCGAGGTGACCACCTATGTCTTAGGGGCACCTTCACGATTGTGTGCGTGTGCGTTTGTGGCGTCTCGTCGAGTCTGAACCTCAAGAACCTAAATCCACGACGCGCTGAGCTCACGCCACAACAGGCTGAATCTGCAAGTGACTCATCCGGAAAGAACGAACTGCCTGCGCAGGGCATTTTCTGCGACCAACGTGGGCTTGGCCGTTTCTCAGCTAGAAATTGCGCGCTGTCACTCGATGGTCCGTTGGTTCTGGGCTGGGAGGCTGCTGGACCGGACAAGCCTTGTTGCTTCGTGCAACGACCGCACGGCAGCGTTTCGATCATTGCTGGTGTGTATCGGTTCTATCCGGCTACGCCCACGCCAGTTGCAGCAGCATGTGCCCGCGCTATCAGCATCACCACCGGCACACGCCGAACGAAAAACTCCTTACAAAAAGTTTCAACAGGCCTGGCGAATGGGGGCAAATACCGCATGTACGTGATCATTGATGATCGAGAGAACGTTGCAACCGGCTACATCGGCGGCTTCGATCGTGAAGGCATTTCTTCTGTTGGATTTTCGCCAACGGAGTTCTTGGAGTGGCTGGAATCTGCGGGCGACGATGAGCTGTCGGCCATTGACGCTTTTCTTCTTGGAGATTGTGATACTCGCGCCACCTTGCCCCGCACTGTCCGCAAGCGCTGCCGTGCGCCGATCATCGCGCTCAGCAACCAGAGAATGCTTAAGCACACGGTCGAGCTCTTTGAAGCTGGCGTGGATGATGTCGTCCATATTCCAGTCCACCCACGCGAGATCCTGGCAAGAACTGCCGCGATCTCCCGCCGCAGTCTCGGAATATCGGTCCATGGCAGGCAAAGTGCGATTCGAGTCTTCTTTGACGGGAGAGATCCGGAAATTGGAGGAGCCGTCATGATGCTGCCGCGTCGCGAGCTCCGTATCCTGGAACACATGGTTGGTCAGCAAGGGAAATGGCTGACCAAAACGCAGATCTTCAATGCGGTTTATGGGATCTTTGAGGAAACGTTCGATGAAAACGTGATCGAAAGTCACGTAAGCAAACTGCGCAAGAAGCTGCGTGACCGTCTCGGCTACGACCCGATCGTCTCCAGGCGGTATATCGGCTACCGTCTCGATACCTCAACAGGAACGTCCGAAGATGATGCGACGCGAGATCTCCAAAACCTTGGCATCCTGGCCAAGCAAGCGCCATCGAGACTACGACCTATCTTCACTTGAAAGAGCGAGATCATCATTCAGGACAGGTAACGCATCGCCACGAAAGTAGCCGCATGACCAACGACGCGTGGTGTCTGCGCAGATTTGGTAACGAGCTAGCGCAAGCCCTGCCCGTCACCGCAGCACGCGCAGACATCCCATACTGAACGGCGGGTTTGCGCGACGCGCAGGTCCGCCGCTTATCGCGTACTGCTTCGAAAATGCATCCGTAGAACGGCACGATTTGTCCGATCTCGCGCGAATCCTCTGGAGACGCTCCGTAACGTGAACATCATTCTTCAAATGCTCCCCGAACCTTTCGGCTTGTGACAGCGACAATGTCGTTGTCACTGACGATCCAGATTGCGTTGCTGCGGTGTGTAGTCTGGTCCAATCGGCGGATGATTAATGAAGTCAGTGTTGCTTGCCAGGGAATTCAAACGATCAGCAGACAATTTCTTAATGGCCGACGCATTAGTGGGGCGGAAAGACATGCAGTTGAGTTGAGCCTCGAACCAAAGCGACTAGCGAATCAGGACGCTAATGAGGTGCGCACCGCGAAACTGCTCGCAAATTCTTTGAGTTGGGTCGATCATGACGTTAGCACGCGAGACGGTTGAATTATTGGTTCAGACGGCGAGGATTTGGCACTTCGAAGGTAGTCGGCACGGGCTGCGCGATCGCGAATGGATGGCCCTGCGTTTTCTTGCTCGCGCGAACCAGTTCTCACGGACTCCGTCGGCATTGGCCACTTTTGTCGGCACCACCAGGGGCACCGCATCTCAAATCGTCAAGGTTCTCGAGAGAAAGGGATTCCTGGTACGCAAACCTGCCGCGGAAGACAAACGCTCGGTGATCCTGTATGTGACCGCGAAGGGTGAGAAATTTCTCGGGCATGATCCGGTCAATGTTCTCGTCAAGGCGATAGCCGTACTCAGCGTCGATCGCCAGACCAGCTCTCGCGATGCGCTCCGCCAGGTGCTCGACTGGTTGGATATTACCCAGCAACGACATCATGCGGACATTTGCAGGGAGTGCACGTTCTTGACGGAGAATAGTGCCGACGGCGCGACAGGCAACGCCTGCCCACAATTCACATGTCGCTTCTTTCGCGCAGCGATTACAGCGGACGAGACTGCGCTATTATGCGCGACCTTCGAGCGCGGCCGGCGATAGATTCATCTGACGTTGGCGGAGAGAGCCAACGAAGAGCGCCGCAGCCTCGAGCTGCCGCAGACGATGCTTGGAATGCAAACAATTTTAGTCATCTATGAGGCAGCTCGAATCAACAATCTTCATTGCCCGCATGTTAGCTCGTCACCATCAACTCCTCGCCGCCAAGGGCGAACGTGCCGACGAGACCCATGATCATGACGACGTTCTATTCGTTAATCAATGAAGTGCAAAATACAACGACATCCGGGTCGACGAAACGGCAGCTGAGGGCTCTCACCCGCATAACAGACTTGTTCCTTGCCGGGTCTGGTCGCTACTCCAAGCAGCAGATCAAACTGTTTGACGAGATATTCAAAACCCTCGTTGCCGTGATCGAGTTGAAGACCCGCGTCAGGCTGGCTCGGCATCTCGCGGCTGACTCGAATGCGCCGGCAACGTTGGTCAGAGCACTTGCATCGGATGATGCTGTTGCCGTGGCGGCTCCGGTCCTCAGTCAGTCGGATGCCCTTAGCGAATCCGATCTTGTCGCCTGCGCCAGCACCCAAAGTCAGGGCCACCTTCACGCAATCGCGCAACGTCGAACAATCAGCGAGGCGATCACGGAGTTACTGATTCTGCGCGGCGAAGCCGGCGTGGTCCACGCGGTTGCGAGCAACCCGGGCGCCCGCTTTTCGGATGGCAGCTTCGGCGAGCTTGTCGCTCGATCGAGCGAAGATACCCAGCTCGCGCTCCATGTCGGGACGCGGCATGACATCCCCAGACATCACTTCCTGAAACTTATGGAAACTGCCTCTGCTTCCGTGCGCAGCAAGATCGCCGCCGCAAACCCGCAATTTTCCGACGCCGTGCATGATGCTGTGACGGAGGTCATCGACGACATAAATCTGGAGGTCCGCAATCAGTCTCCGGATCACGCGAGGGCAAGGAAGAAGGTAAAGCGCCGCAAATACTGGAAGGAACTCGGAGAAGCGGATGTTCACGCCGCCGCCCGAGCGCAGGATTTTGAAACGGCTGTCATGGCGTTGTCCGTCCTTGCAGCCTGTCCCATCGAATTGGTCGAACGGGCAGTTCTCAATGACAATCCTGGTACCGTGCAACTTGTCGCAAAAGCCGGCGGATGTTCCTGGGCAACGGCCAAGGCATTGCTGCTGATGAGAGTAGCGGACCGCAGGCTAACCAAGATCGATCTTGATCAAGCGCGGGACAGCTTCGAGCGGATCGAGCTCCGAACGGCGAGACGTGTGCTTGAATTCTACAAGGCACGCCGTGACGCGCGCACAAGCGAAAGCCATCCAATCGCGCCGAGCGAATCCGCGCCCCTGGCGGTCGCCATGATATAAGTCCGCTAGAGCGTGATGACTTTTCTTCGGATCGTCATCCCGCTCTAGCTCTTTGTTTGAGCATGATCTTTTTCGGAAAACCGGTCTCCACTTTTCCGGATCATGCTCTAGAACAGGCGCCGGCCATTCGGAACTGGCCGCTCAGGCGCAACGAGCACCACGCGGCCTTGTTCATCGGGAAAGCCCAGCGTCAGCACTTCCGACTGGAACGGGCCGATCCTGCGCGGCAGCAGATTGACCACGCAAGCCACCTGCCGACCAATCAATGACTCCTGGGAATACAGCTCGGTAAGCTGCGCGCTGGACCGCTTCGTTCCAACCTCGGGGCCGAGATCAATCGTCAGTTTCCACGCCGGCTTTCGCGCTTCCGGAAAATCAGCCACGTCAACGATCGTGCCGACCCTGATGTCGATGGCCAGGAACTCGTCGATCCCGATCGTTTGCGTCATGTAAAGCTCGCGCGGCAAGGGTGTTTCCCGCGCGCATCCCGCAGGGGGTCCCAGTCGTTCCCGTTGATGGCGGAGAGGGAGGGATTCGAACCCCCGATAGGCTTGCACCTATGCCGCATTTCGAGTGCGGTGCATTCAACCACTCTGCCACCTCTCCTGGTGCCAAAAAGGTGATTCCTCACCCTCGCGGTCGGGGCGTGTTCTAGGCGAGGATGCCGGGGGAGACAAGGCGCCGGGAGAAGATTTCCGCACCGCCGAAACCGGCCGAAAGGAGGCGAAATGGAGCATTTGACGGTGAAAGCCAACGGGGCGGCGTTCCATGTCGCCCGGATCGGGGCCGGCAAGCCCCTGCTCTTGCTGCATGGCTGGCCGGAATTCTGGCTGACCTGGGAGCCGGTCATGGCGCGGCTTTCCGACCGTTTTGCGCTGATCGCCCCCGACCTGCGCGGCTTCGGCGACAGCGACAAGCCGGACGGCCCGTACGGGCCGGAGCAGCATGCGGACGACATGCTGGCGCTGATGGATGCGCTCGGGATCGAGCGGGCCGGCGTGGTCGGCCATGATGTCGGCGGCGCCGTGATGCAGCCTTTGGCACGCAAGGCGCCTGCGCGGATCGCGGGGCTGTTCTTTTTCGATTTCGTCTATCCCGGTATCGGGCCGCGGATGGCGGCGCCGGATAGGCTGAACCACATCTGGTATCAGTCATTCCACCAGATGGAGATGGCGCCAAAACTCGTCGGCGCGACGCGCGAGAGCTGCTGCCTCTATATCGGGCATTTCCTCAAAGGCTGGTCGTATCGCCAGGATGCGTTCGACGATGTGCTGGACACCTTCACCGACAACTTCCTGAAAGCGGGCAATCTCGCCGGCGGCTTCGCGCATTATCGCGCCGCGCACGCCGCGCGCGTCAAGATGATGCAGGGCGAGGCACCCTCATTGCCTGCGATCATCGTGCCGACCTGCATCCGCTGGGCCGAGCACGATCCGCTGTTTCCCTATGCCTGGACCGACCGGCTCGGCGAGACCTTCACCGACCTCGATCTGAAAATGTTCGAAGGCGTCGGACATTTTCCGCATCGCGAAGCCCCCGATCGCGCAAGCCTTGAGATCTCCACGTTCTTTTCGCGCATCGGATGGATCTGAAGCGGGAGAATCAGGTTAGAAAGAGTGGGTGGGACCGCCAGACGCGACAAAAATAACTGGCGGTCCCGTGCCGCCTCATCAAAATGCTGGCCGGGGAAGTGCGGCTTCGCCGGTCAGCGGAGCGACGCCGCCACCGTAGCAATGGGCGCGGAAACAGCCAACGCAATGTCGGCCTTAACCTAACCTTTAAACCTTACTGCACCCGGATTTCCGGAGATTCGCCCGTAAACCTACGGAAAGATGACGGCGGTGTAACGGGAAGCTGCGGAAACTGTAGAGCGGGCAAAGGCGCTCTTGCGCCGTGCCCACCATCCAGCGTCGCGCTCGCGATGGTGGTCACGCTTCGCTTTGCCCACCCTATGCATCTGCCCATCGTCACGCGCTCTTCTTCGCTTTCTTCTCGCCGTTGTCCTTCTCGTCCTTCTCGCCATTCTTGGCGTTCTTGCCGTTCTCCTTGCGGCGGTTGGTGAAGCGCGCATTGCCGAGACCGGTGCCGATCGTCAGCACGCCCCAGCGCTCGACGTCCTGCATGAAGGGAACTTCGGAAAGGCCCTGCACCACGCCGTCATTATGCATGACGATCGCGGTGTCGTGGTCGCCGATCGCTGGGATCGCCGCGACCAGGCTTGCTGGCAGGTTGAACTTGCTGCTCTCCCAATTGCCCGGCAGGTTCTGCGCGCCCTTCTCGATCGAGCCGTCCTCGTCGATCACGCCGGGACAGGCAATGCCGATGAAGGGCGCGAGCTTCAGCCCATCGGTCTCGGCTTTCGCGATCAGGTCCTGCAGCATCTCGACCAGATGCTCCACCGCAGCTTCCCGGGTCGGGGCCTCGTCGGCATGGCGCCACAGTTCGGATTTCCACACGGTTGCCTTGGAGAGATCCGGCGCCTTCTTCCAGCGCGTCTCAACCACGCCGCAGCGGATGTTGGTGCCGCCGATGTCGACCGCGAGGATGCTGTCATGGGCTTCGAAGATCCATGAGGGCGCCAGATGCAGGCAGCCGATCAGTCCGGCCTCGTCGGGGTGATGGCGGATCGGCTGAAGATCAACCTTGAACTTCTCGTCCTTGAGGATGATCTCGGTGCGCGCGATCGCAAGCTCGCCAAGCCTGGAGTCACGGAAGCCGCCGCCGACCACGATGCGCTCGGTCTTGGCCCAGGCCTTGGTCTTGAGGAAACGCCGCGTCACATAGGCAAGTTCCAGCGCGAACTCCTCGATCGCGCTGTGGACCACGGCGGAGGCCTCGGTGTCGTCGCCGATGAGCATTGAATCCAGCGTCTTCTTGTTGACCTGTTCGGAGGGCTCGTCGCCGAACGGGTCCTCACCGGTTTTGCGCAACGGCTTGCGCCAGCGGTCGAGAATCTTGCGGAACGCGCTCTTGCTGGCGCGGTCGCCGAGGAAACCCTCGTCGTCCTTCAGTTCAATGTTGAAGCTGTCGACGTCGACCGACGGCAAACGCGTCGCGCCGTGGCGGGCGATCCCCGTTGTCAATACCAGTTCGTCGGCCATGAAATCCTTGCCCCGGTTGGAACCCGGGGATAACGGCCTGAAACGGGTTTGGTTGCGCCCAAGCTCGCGGCAGATTTAGGCCGCAAGCCGCAAAATCCTGACGACGTCGGCCGGCTCGCGGATCGGCTGCGGATTCGAGCGGGTGAAGATCGACAGCATCGCATTCTTGCCGATCAGCTCGAAGCGGTCCTCGCCCACCCCGACATCGGCCAGTCGCCGCGGCAGGCCGAGTTTCGCGATGAAGCCGGCGAAAGCCTCGCCCGCATCGAGCTCGGGCGCGCCAAGCGCTGCCGCGATCTTCTTCTGCGCCTGCTCGGTCGCGGGACGATTGTAGCGCAGCACGCTCGGCATCATCACTGCGGTGCAGAAATAATGCGGCACGTCGCAGGTGCCGCCAAGCACATGGCCGATCGCATGGCTCGCGCCCATCGGCACCCGCGCCTGCAGACCGAACGCCGACATCCAGGAGCCCAACTGGCAATTGACGCGCGCCGCTTCGTCGTTCGGGTCGTCCTTGGTGCGCGAGAGGCCGTCATGGAGATAGCGCAGGCCCTGCAGGCAGACGGCATCGACCAACGCATTGCCGCGGATCGAGCAGATCGCCTCGATACCGTGATCCATCGCGCGGGTGCCGGAGCCAAGCCACAGCTTCTCCGGCGTGTAGCGCGTGATGGCGGGATCGAGGATGATGGTGCGCGGCATCATCATCGGGTGATTGAATATCTGCTTCAGCTTGCGGCGCGTATCGGTCACCAGGGTGCCGGAATTGTACTCGCCGCCGGACAGCGTGCTCGGAATCGCGATCATCCGCACCTTCGGCGTGCGGAACGGGCCGAAGCGGCGCTCGGGCGTGGTCTCGAAACCATCGAGCCCGGAAGGATCGAAGATCTCGTGCTCCATGCACATCAGCACGATCTTGGCGGCATCCACCACCGAACCGCCGCCGATCGCAACCACGAGATCGGCGCCCGCTTCCTTGGCTTGCTTTGCGGTCTGCACCACGACATCGCGCGTGGTGTGCTGCGGGATGCCGTCGAAGGTCGACGCATATCGATTGCCGAGGGCTGTGCGGATCTTCTCGATCTCGTCGGTTGTGGTGTTGAGCGTACGACTCACAATCAAATAGACGCGCTTGGCGCCGAGCCGCTCGGCCTCCTCGCGCAGCGCTTCAGCCGCGGGCTTGCCATAGATGACGAAATCCATCGAAGGATATTGATAGCTGCCCGCGCTGTGCATGTTCGGCTCCCTTGATCTGGCATGTAACCGACGTCAGGCCTAGAACTTGGTGAAATCAGGCGGCCTGCGCTCGGCGAAGGCTGCAAAGGCCTCGCGTGCTTCCGGCGTCTTCAGCCGCTCCTTGAACAGGCTGCCTTCCTCGGCCATCCGCGCCGCGATCCGCTCATGGTCGCGCATCAACTGCTTGGTGAGGCTGAGCGAACCGGCCGGCCGCTTGGTCAGCGCGATCGCGGCATCGCGCGCCTTCTTGCGCAGCTCTGATGGCGGCACCACGGCATTCGCGAGCCCGCAGGCCAGCGCCGCTGATGCCTCCATCGGCTCGCCGAGCGCGAACATCGCATACGCCCGCGCATGGCCGATCCGGAGCGGCAACAGGAAGCTCGAGGCTGCTTCCGGCACCAGCGCCAGATTGACGAACGGCGTGATCAGCCGCGCATTGTCGGCGAGATAGACGAGGTCGCAATGCAATAGCATCGTGGTGCCGACGCCGACGGCATTACCCTGCACGGCAGCGACCAGCGGCTTCCTGGCCTTGCCGATGGTATCGATGAAGCGATGCGCGCCGCCCTCGACGGCGTTGCTGCCGTCGCGGGCCTGGCTGGCGAAATCGGCGAGGTCGTTGCCCGCCGTAAAGCTGTCGCCGTCGCCCTGGAACAGGATCACCCGGACCGAGCCGTCGCTCTCGGCGCGGTCGAGCGCGTCCGACATCGCGTCATACATGGCCGTCGTGAGCGCGTTCTTCTTCTCGGGACGCTGCAACGTCACCGTCATCACGCCGTCGGCGATCTCGGTCTTGACATGCTCGCTCATGATTTGCTCTCCGGCTCGCCGTTACCACTTCTCGCCGAACGGGCGGATTTCCAATTCGAATGTCCAGGCGCTCTTCGGCTGCTGGTAGAGTTGCCAATAGGAAGCCGCGACTGACGCCGGCGGCATCAACAGATCGGGATCGTCGAGCGCGTTGGGGCCAAGGGCTTCGATGCGCCGCTGCCGCACCCATTCGGTGTCGACGCCGGAATCGATGATGAGATGGGCAACGTGGATGTTCTTCGGACCGAGCTCGCGCGCCATCGCCTGCGCCACCGCACGCAGGCCGAACTTGGCGCTGGCGAAGGCCGCATAACCCGGCCCGCCGCGCAAGGATGCGGTGGCGCCGGTGAAGAAGATGTTGCCCTGGCCCCGCGGCAGCATCAGCCGCGCTGCCTCGCGGCCTGCGAGGAAGCCGGAATAGCAGGCCATCTCCCAGACCTTGCGGAACACGCGCTCGGTGGTCTCCAGGATCGGGAAATTGACGTTGGCGCCGATGTTGAAGATGCAGACCTCCAGCGGCGCGTGCTTGTCGGCATCGTTGAGGAAGGAGATGATCTCCTCCTCCTTCCGCGCATCGAGCGAGCGGGCATGAATCTCGCCGCCAGCCGCCTCGATATCCTTCACCAGCGGCTCGAGCTTGGCGCCATTCCGTCGTCCGGCGAAGATCGTGAACCCTTCGGATGCAAATTTCTTGGCGATCTCGCCGCCGATATAATCGCCGGCCCCGATGACCGCCGCCGTCGCATTTCTCTTCTGCATTGGTCTCTCCCGACTGCTGATTGGAAATGAATTGATGTCGCTGCGCGCGCTCAGGACGTGCGCAGCGACTCCGCCAGTTTGTGCTTCAATATCTTGCCGGTCGAGGTCGCGGGCAGCGCCTCGAGCAGGATGATCTCCGACGGCCGCTTGTAGGAGGTGAGCTGCGGCGCGACATGGGCCATCAGGTCCTGCGCCGTCGCCTTGGAGCCCTTGAGCAACTGGACGAAGGCGACCACTTCCTCATTGCCCTCGACCGGCCGCCCCACCACGGCGCACTGCACCACGGCGTCATGGGTCGAGAGCACGGCCTCGATCTCGGCCGGATAGACGTTGAAGCCGGAGCGGATGATCATCTCCTTGGTGCGGCCGACGATATAGAGGCAGTCGCCCTCGAAGCGCGCGAGATCGCCGGTGTTGAACCAGCCATCGGGATCGATCGCCTTCGCGGTGAGATCGGGTGCGCGGTAATAGCCGCGCATGACGTTGGCGCCGCGGACATGGAGCTCGCCAACCGCGCCGCTCGCAACGAGCTTGCCATCCCGGCCGACGATCCTGGCCTCGAGACCGGGCATCAGCGTGCCGACCGCATGGTCGGCTCGCGGCGTCTCCGGCCGGACGCCGGAAATTCCGGGCGAGCATTCCGTGATGCCATACCCGTTGAGCAAAGGCAGCCCGAGCTCCTGCTCGACCCGCGATTTCAGGTCGAGGTCGAGCGGCGCGCCCGCGACCGAGATCAGGCGCAGCGCGCCGCGGTTCAACTTCGAGAGACCTGTCGTCCGCTTGTATTCGAGCAGGCGCTGATAGGTGGCGGGAACGCCGTTCAGGATCGTGATGCCTTCCTCCGCCATCGCCTGCACCAGCGCCGCCGGATCATACTTCGCGACCAGGCGGACGGTGGCGCCGGTCATCAGCGTCATCGTCAACAAGGAGATGCCGACGATGTGCGAGATCGGCAGCACGCAATATTGCACGTCGTCCGACGTCATATTGCGCAGCGCCGCGGTGGTCTGGGCGCTGAACAGGAGATTGCGGTGCGTCAGCATCACGCCCTTCGGCGTACCCGTGGTGCCCGAGGTGTAGATGAGGACCGCGACCTGGTTGGCGCCGTCGGCTTTGACCGGCTCGGGCGAGGTCGCCTCATTCAGCGCGGAAACGCCGATGCCATAGAGCGGTCCAACATCCTGCACCGGTGCGCCGTAGCGCGCGGCATGCGCGGCTGCTTCCTTGGAGACGTCGGTGGTGAAGAAGGCGCGACGCGTGCCGCTGTGATCCTGGATCTGCTCCAGTTCGCGCGGCGACAGCCGCGGATTGACCACGATCGCCCAAGCATCGAGCCGGCTCGCGGCGAACAGAAGGCAGGCGAGCGGGATCGCATTCTCGCTGACGATCATGATGCGGTCGCCGGCGCGGACGCCGAGCGCACGCAGTGCGTCCGCGGTGCCGCCGATAGCGCGGTCGAGTTCGCGATAGGTGAGGCTGCCGCCGTCATCGATCAGCGCCGTGCGATCCGGCGTCGCCGCGACATGCCGGTCGATCACTTCATGAATCCGGTTCGGCAGATTTGCCAGAATTTCGGCCGCCGGGGCCGCCTGCTCCAATATCGTCAATGCCACCTCCCGCCGCCGCGCCCCTTGTCTCGGGTCTTGTCGCGAATTGGTTTGCTCAGATTCCCTGCCGTCTCGCGCAGCCTTTCGCTGCCGCAAGCTGCGCGACGATCTCTTCCTCGACCTCGCGCAGGCGATCCTTGCCGAAGAACATCTCGTCGCCGACGAAGAAGGTCGGCGAGCCGAACTCGCCGCGTGCCACCGCGTTCTCTGTGTTCTCGATCAGCTTCTTCTTGACGTCACCCTGCTGGATGCGGGCGATCACACGATCGATATCGACGCCGGACGAGAGGAACGCGGCGCGGAAGACCTGCGGATCATCCATCTTCTTCGGCTCGACCCACATGTGGTGGTAGGCGGCGCGGAAATAGGACTCGAATAATCCCTCGAGCTCCGCGGCGATCACGCCGCGCATCAGCATCAGGGTGTTCACCGGGAAGAACGGGTTCGACTTGAATTTCGTGATGTGGTGGCGCCGCAGGAAGCGCTCGGTTTCCAGCGCGTTGTATTCGGCCTTGTTCTTGATCCCGCGCAGCGAGTCGAACGGCGACATGTTGCCGGTCGCCTTGTAGACGCCGCCGAGCAGCACCGGGACGTAGTCGAACTTCACGCCGGTGCGCTGTTCGATTCCCGGCAGGACAAGCTCGGCGAGATAGGCGTTCGGGCTGCCGAAATCGAAATGAAACTCGACCTTGAGCGGAGCAGCCATCGATTGCCTTTCCTTGTGCGGAGCGGCCCGTCGCCGCCATCGGTTGCGATCCCGGCTTTAAAGTTCTATTTTAGAACTGTCAATAGCGGATTGCGCCCTGCGGTAACGGGCGGCGCACAAACGGTTGAACAGGCCTCAGTGCCGAATTAGAATGAAACCTGCTTCGCGGACCGCAGGTGACTGGAGACATTGATGAAATGGGACACGCTTGAAGAGGAGCCGTGCTCACTGGCCCGCACGGTGGCCGTGATCGGCGACCGCTGGAGCCTGCTGATCCTGCGCGAGTGCTTTCTTCGCAAGCGCAGGTTCGAGGCGTTCCAGTCCTCGCTCGGCATCACCCGCCATCTGCTCGCCGAGCGGCTGAAGAAGCTGGTGCGCTTCGGCGTGCTGCGCCGGATTCCGTACCAGGAATCGCCGAAGCGCTACGAATACATCCTGACGCAGAAGGGCCTCGACCTCTATCCGATCATCATGTCGATCGTGCACTGGGGCAACATCCACATGGTGGACTCGCGCGGCCGCCCGATGCTGCATCAGCACAAGAACTGCGGACACATGTTCGACCCCGTGATGGTCTGCTCGGAATGCGGCGAGCCGCTGTCGGCCAAGGCCGTCCATGTGCATCCAGGCCCCGGCGCCCGCCAGACCTCGCCGGTGCACGCCATGGCGGCGGATGATCCGAAGGCGAAGGCCAAGACCGAGAGCTGACTGGGGCGCGGTAGCCCGGGTGGAGCGGAACGCGTAACCCGGGGCCGGTGGTTAACCCGGGTTGCGCTGCGCTCCACCCGGGCTACGGGCCGGAAACCTGGCTCGAACCGGGCTAAAATCGCTCCAAATCCTTCATTTTGGGCCGGTTTTCGGCCCGTTTGCCTTGACTCCTGGCGCTTGGCCGCTATAACGGCGGCCAATCCGGCGTGGGATTTCTCGCGCCGTTTGTTTTTGCGTGAATTCCGGGGCACGTCCCCGCGCCGCGCGAAAATCGTAACCCATAGCGACTGAACAAGAAGCCGGCCCGGGGGATACCCCGAGGACGGGATCGAACACGAAGGAATAAAACGATGTTCGCAGTCATCAAAACCGGCGGCCGGCAGTACCGCGTCGTTCCGGATGATGTTCTCGAGATTGGCAAGATCGCCGGCGATGTCGGCACGATCGTGCAACTTGGCGAAGTTCTGGTGGTCGGCGGCGAAACGCCGATCCTGGGCGTGCCGACGGTGGCCGGCGCTTCGGTGGCAGCCGAGGTGCTGCAGCACAAGCGCGGTCCGAAGGTGATCGCGTTCAAGAAGCGCCGCCGCAAGAATTCGCGCCGCAAGCGCGGCTATCGCGATGAGCTGACGGTGCTGAGGATCACCGAGATCCTGACCGACAACGCGAAGCCGACGATCGGCCCGCGGCCGAAGAAGGAAAAGATTGCTGCAGCGCCCACTGAGGATGCTGCATAAGCCTTCAAGAACGCGACGTTAGAGAAATGTGATTGTCACGTATCAAAAGTTGAAGCGTGACAAAAAGTGAAATGATTCCGTCAAGGAATTGATCTAGAGAATTACTGCAGTTGGAGACGAGCTATGGCTCACAAAAAAGCAGGCGGTTCATCGCGAAACGGACGTGATTCCAAAGGCAAACGCCTTGGCGTCAAAGCGTTCGGTGGCGAGCTCGTGATTCCCGGTAACATCATCGCGCGTCAGCGCGGCACCACCTGGCATCCGGGCCTTAATGTCGGCATGGGAACCGATCATACCCTGTTCGCCAAGGTCGAAGGTCGTGTGGAGTTCCGCGCCAAAGGCAATGGCCGCACCTTCGTATCGGTAATTCCGGTGCTCGAGGCTGCAGCCGAATAGACGGTGGACGATATGAGTCCGCCGGATCCTGTTGAACCGGCGGGGCTCTAAGAGGCTCCAGGGGAGGCGGGATACCGGCCTCCCCTTTTCTGTTGCGCGTGTCCCATGTGGGGCCACGCGCAGGGATCGAAGCGTAGCGTACCGTTATCGCATCACAGGAGCCCGACATGCTGCAGGATATCCCGACCCCGATATTGCGCGAGTCGAGAGGTTGCGTCCTCGAGACCGAACGGCTGACCTTGCGCAAGCCGACGCTCGCGGACGTAAAAGCAATTGCGCATCTCGCCAATGATCGTCGCATTGCAGAGAACACCCGCCGCCTGCCGCATCCTTACTTGAGCGAGCATGCGGTCGAATTCGTGCGTGCGACTGCCGGCGGAGGCGGCGAGACCGTGTTCCTGATCGAGAACAGCTCCGCGCCGGTCGGCATGGTCGGCATCAACTGGCGCGAGCCTGACGCGCCGGAGCTTGGCTACTGGCTCGGCGTCGAGCATTGGGGCCAGGGCTTTGGCACCGAGGCGGCGCGCGCGGTGATCGACTACTTCTTCGAGGAATTCGACCACGACCACCTGTTCTCCGGCGCCCGCGTCGCCAACCCGTCGTCGCGCAACATCCTGGAGAAGTGCGGCTTCCAGTGGAGTGGCGTCGAGCTGCACCGCTTCGAAGCGCTCGGCTCCTCCACCCCGGTCGACTGCTTCCGCCTCTCGCGCGGCGTCTGGTCGTCGCTGAAGAGCTGGGGCTCATCGTTGCGGCGGGATCGATAACACGCAGACGGCGTAGGGTGGGCACGCTTCGCTTTGCCCACCTACGTCACAGCATCCTTAGGGCTACACCGGCGGGCTCACCACCGGCTCTTCCCGCCCCAGCTTCTGCTCGCGCAGGAAGATGTAGAGCCCGGCGCCGATGATGATCGCAGCACCCACGATGGTGGCCCAGGACGGCACGTCACCCCACACGACGAAGCCGAAGATTACAGCCCAGACGATCATCGAATATTGGTAGGGCACCACCACGCTTGCCGGCGCCAGCTTCAGCGAGCGGTTGACGCAGAGCAGCGCGGCGACCGAGATCAGGCCGGCGACGAAGAAGATAGCGAGGCTGCCGGCATCCGGCGTCACCCAGCCGAATGGCGACAGTACGGCGCCGAGCAGGAATGTGCCGCAGAACTGCGACGAGGTCAGCACGATATCGGGCGTTGCGCGCAGCGAGCGCGTGATCAGCATCAGGACCGCGAACGACATGCTGCCGCCGAGCGCGATCATCGCCGGCAAGCTCACGGTTTGCGCTGACGGCCTGAGCGCGATCAATACGCCGCAGAAGCCGACCAGGATCGCGCTCCAGCGCCGCCAGCCGATCTGTTCGCCCAGCACCAGGCCCGACAGCGCGGTGACGAAGATCGGACCGGCAAGATAATAGGTGATGACGTCGGCGAGCGGCAGGTAGACGGTCGCAAGGAAGAAGGCGGCGACCTCGAGCGTCGACAGCGTCACCCGCAGCAATTGCAGCCAGGGACGCTCGAGTGGGAAGAACGCCGCGCGCTGCTTCCAGATGATCGGCAGCAGCACGGCCAGTGCCGCACAGGCGCGCAGCCACAACAACTGTCCGACCGAATAGGTCGCGACAAGGAATTTCCCCATCGCATCGCCGAACGAGAACATGAAGATCGACAGCAGCATCAGGGCGATGCCGGCAAGCCGGGCGGAGCGATCATCATAGGCGGAAAGTTTTGCGAACAGGGTCATGGATGACTGGGATGTGTCTCGTCATGGCCGGACTAGAGCATGATCCGGAAAAGTGGAAACCGGTTTTCCGAAAAGATCATGCTCAAACAAAGAGATGAGATCATGATCCGATTCCATCTAATCGGATCATGATCTAGGCGGAATCGATTGCCGCATCAACATCGCTGCGATACCGATACATCACAAAACAATTCTTGCGAGGAAAGCCCTGATATGACTGACTTCGACCCCGCCCAACACCGCATGGTGCAAGCACAGCGCTGGTTCGAAGATTTCACATTGGGCGAACGTTTCGTGATCCCGAGTCGGACCCAGACCGAGGCCGTGTTCGCGGCGTTCCAGACCGCAAGCGGCGATACCCATCCGATCCACTATGACGTCGAATATTGCCGCGCCCGCGGCATGCCACACCTGCTCGCGCACGGCTTTCAGACCCTGATCCACACCGCGCCCGGCGCCGGGCTGTTTCCGTTCATTGTCGAGGAATCCATGATCGGCTTTCTCGAACAGTCGAGCCGCTTCCTGAAGCCGGTCTATGCCGGCGACACCATCTATCCCGCGCTTGAAGTGACCGAGCTCGTGCCCGGCCGCACCACCGGCGTCGTGACGCTGCGCTCCACCGTGTTCAACCAGCGCCGCGAACTGGTGCTCGAGGGGATGCAGAAATTCTTGATCCGACGGCGGCCGGCTTAATCTAAAGAGATACACCTTCGTGCTCGAGCAGCCAGCGCTTGCGCTCTAACCCGCCGCCATATTTGACCAACGCGCCATTCGCGCCGATCAGGCGATGGCAGGGCAGCACGATGCTGATCGGGTTCGAGCCGTTGGCATGGCCGACCGCGCGCTGGGCGTTGGGCGCGCCGAGCTTCGCCGCCATCGCGCCATAGCTCATCGTCGTACCCACGGGGATCTTCGCCAGCGCGGTCCAGATCTTGTTTTGGAACGCCGTGCCGGCGACGCGCCACTGGATGCTGCCGAGGCGATCGAGATCGCCCTTGAAATATTCAGACAGCGCGGCGCGGATATCCTTCGGCGCACGCGCCTGTTTCAGGGCCACCGCGCCATAATGCAGGCGCAGCAGCTCGTTCATCCGCGCCTCATAGTCCTCCCAATCCAGCGCGCGGAGCACGCCGTCGTCATCGGTGACCAGCAAAGCTATCCCGATCGGCGTTTCCACCCGATCCAGACCGAACGTTGTGGCCGGCTTCGTCAGTTTGTCGCGAACAGGCATCTTCATCCCGGATAGCTGGGCGCCGGCATCTTCCCTGCGCGGCGTGCCAGCGTCCACCCGATTTCCGGGGTTGGGCCCGCACCCTACTTTGGTCGACTGATATCGCTCGGCTTTTCGGCCCGACTCCACCTTGCATTGCAGCAAGGGTTCCTCCACTATCGCCGCTAGCGGTGGCATCCGGCGGGCCTTGAACCTGATGGAGAAGATCATCGGCACAAATCACAACCATGAGGAAGCTGCGAATGAGGAACGGGTTTTTGCATCTGGTCACAGGGACGGCGCTGGCATTCGCGCTGTCGGTTTCAGCGGCCAATGCCCAGAAGAAATACGACCCCGGCGCCAGCGACACCGAGATCAAGGTCGGCCAGACCGTGCCGTTCTCCGGTCCTGCATCGGCCTATGCCTCGATCGGCAAGACCCAGGCCGCCTATATGAAGATGATCAACGACCAGGGCGGCGTGAACGGGCGCAAGATCAACCTGATCCAGTATGACGATGCCTATTCGCCGCCGAAGGCGGTTGAACAGGCGCGCAAGCTGGTCGAAAGCGACGAGGTACTTCTGACCTTCCAGATCGTCGGCACGCCGTCGAATGCCGCGGTCCAGAAATATCTCAACTCCAAGAAGGTGCCTCAGCTTTTCGCGGCGACCGGCGCCTCGAAGTTCACTGACCCGAAGAATTTCCCGTGGACGATGGGCTTCAATCCGAACTACTTCGTCGAGGGCCGCATCTACGGCCAGTACATCCTGAAGAACCATCCGACCGCCAAGATCGGCATCCTCTATCAGAACGACGACCTCGGCAAAGATTACCTGAACGGCATCAAGGCCGGCCTCGCCGACAAGGCGGCCAGCATGGTGGTGGCGGAAGCCTCCTATGAAGTGTCCGATCCGACCGTGGATTCGCAGATTCTCAAGATCAAGGATGCCGGCGCGGACCTGTTCTTCAGCGCCACCACGCCGAAGCAGGCGGCGCAGGCGATCAAGAAGATCGCCGAGCTCGGCTGGAAGCCGGTGCAGATCGTCGACATCAACGCGACCTCGGTCGGCGCGGTGATGAAGCCCGCAGGCCTCGAGGCCGCCAAGGGCGTGATCAGCGTCAACTACGGCAAGGATCCGCTCGATCCGACCTGGAAGGATGATGCCGGCATGAAGAAGTATTTCGAGTTCATGGCCAAGTACTATCCGGAAGGCGACAAGGATTCGAACTTCAACACCTACGGCTACTCGACCGCGCAGCTCCTGATCCATGTGCTCAAGGAGTCCGGCGACAATCTCACGCGCGAGAACGTGATGAAGCAGGCGTCTAGCCTGAAGAACGTGCAGCTCGACCTCTCGCTGCCCGGCATCGTCGCCAACACTTCGCCGACCGACTACCGCGTCAACAAGCAGCTCCAGATGATGCGCTTCAACGGCGAGCGCTGGGAGCTGTTCGGCCCGATCCTCGAGGACGCCGGCCCGGCGGGTTAGTCAGCGAGCATCGCAAGACAAACGATCGGCGGCCTTCGGGCCGCCGATTTCGTTTTGAACGTTATAGTGGCGCGCTTTCTCAACGTCATTGCGAGCGCAGCGAAGTAATCCATGCCTCCGCAAGTGGAGAGATGGATTGCTTCGCTTGCGCTCGCAATGACGGGAGCTGCGTAGGGTGGGCAAAGCGCAGCGTGCCCACCATCCACGGTCGGTGCAAGAAAGGTGGGCACGCTTCGCTTTGCCCACCCTACGGCTTGGTGGCTTACTTCGGAATCTCTCCGAACGTCTTTCCGACCGGGAGCACGGCGTGGCGGATCAGGCGCGAATCCTCCACTGCGGCCTGGCGGTGCTTCACTGCTTCGCGATAGACGGGATCGCGGATCATCTCGACGAAGGCGGCGACGCTTGGGTATTCGGCGATGAAGCAATGGTCCCAGTGTTCCTCTTGCGGCCCGATCAGCATCAACTCGAAACGACCCTGCCAGACGATGCGGCCGCCGAGTCGCTCGAACACCGGCCCGCTCTCGCGGCCGTAGGCCGCATAGGCTTCCGCGCCCGTGGCCTTGCGGCCGTCGGGATAGGCGGCCCATTCGCGCAGGCGAACCAGATTGAGCATGTGGATCGGCCCCGGCCGATCGCTCTCCCTGAACTGCGCGAAGACTTCCTTGGTCGGATCGATATGGCCCATGTGTCTCTCCCTTGTTGGTTTCGTCATCTTTACCATGCTCTGCTGAACCTCCTCCGAATGAGTGGACACCTGTAGTAGGCTCATTGAGCCCGGAGGTGTTGAATGGAACGTCAACGTCGGTCATTTACCGAAGAATACAAGCGCCAGACCGTCGAGCTGGTGTTGTCG
>NZ_JBVAPG010000138.1:0-21183 GCF_055413685.1 Bradyrhizobium sp. LeoA1Lang
GAAGGGCGAAAATCAGTTGCCAAGGGTCATTGCCGGCGTCAAATTTACCGACGGCGTCGCAGAATCGACGACGCCAGCTAACCGCGCCGCCTGATCAGCCCCATCACCCAATTTCGGCCATAGCTCAGTAAGGTCAGCTTGGTCGCTCTTTATAGCAATCGCGCGTACGCCCTTTGCCTTGAGCTTCTTCACGACTGCATCCGCCTTATCAGCCGAGGCCGCGTAGCTGATCGCAACGTCTGCTCCGTGATCAGCAAGCGCCTCCGCCGTAGCGGCACCAAGCCCGCGTGAGCCGCCGGTAACGAGGGCGACATTGCCCTTCAATATCTTCGACATAGGAATCCTTTCTCTACCCGATCGGGGGTGCCGTCCCAGGCCTTGGCAAGCGACAGCGCCTCATTTTCGTAACGATAATTACGATAACGATTGGTATGGAATCTGGACAGGGGATGTCAAGCGGTTTAGTAATGGGCATTATGAAAAAAGCCGAGTCGATCTGATGGGACGCCATCGCGAATTTGACGTGGAGAAAGCGCTCGACGCCGCGCTATGCGTCTTCTGGCGTAAGGGCTACGAGGGGGCTTCCTACGCTGACCTGACCGAGGCCGCCGGCGTAGAGAGGCCCGCCCTCTATTCTGCATTTGGCAACAAGGAAGCGCTCTTCCGCCAAGCCCTAGCTCGCTATTCCGAGCGATACTTGGACTACATTCAAGAGGCGCTTCAGCTACCCACAGCGCGCCAAGTTGCTGCGCACATCCTGTACAATGCAGCCGACCTCAATACGCGTTATCCCGACTATACGGGGTGTCTCGGTATCAATGGGGCCCTGGCGGGATCGGATGAAGCGGAACCTGTGCGACAAGCGTTGATAGATTTTCGCGCGGCTGGTCAGGCGCAGCTTCGTGAACGCTTCGAACGGGCGAAGGCCGAGGGCGACTTACCGAAGACTGCTAAATCTGATGCCCTTGCGGCGTTCGTGATGGCCGTCACTCACGGCATGGCGGTGCAGGCTAAAGCCGGCTTTAGCCGCGACATGCTGGAGGCTGTTGCTGAGCAGGCGCTTTCCACGTGGCCTACCGGTAGTTCCACACTTTCCGGAAAGTCATCCGAACCTTAGATAAGAAGCGCGCCGGCCATCGCTTGCGCTTGGCCTCCGCAGTGCTCGCACCGCGCTTTAGCGTCCGTCGATCGGCTGCACCGGTCCGGAGATCACCTCACCCACGCTGACATCGAGCCGCAGCACCGCGGCCGCTGCGGGAACGGCGGCGTCCGCCATCGCGGCGTGTCCTTCGGCGGTCGGATGCACCGCGCCGCCATAGACGGCCGACAGGACGCCCCAGGTCGCGTCGTGAATGTCCGAGGGTTGCATCGAGGACGGCAGCGCCTGCGGATAGGTCATCGCGGTGAAGTAGCTGTCATTGGCGTCGCGGATCCAGCGTGCGCGCGGCAGGTAGGCGCGATATTCCGAGGCGCTGCGGCCGCACATCATCGGCTGGCTGGCGGCACTGACGATGTCAGGATTGAAGCTCTCGCCATTGGCCGCAAAGCATTGCCGGTCGAATTCCGGATCGGTGGCGGCACGCGCGCAGAAGCCATGCATCGCGAACGCGTCCTGATGGGCGTCGACGAAGGTCATGCGGTCGGCACGCGGATTGCGACAGAGAATGCCTGACTGGCAGAGCGCCAGCGCCTTCAGCGTTGGAAGAAATTCGTCCTGCACATAGCCGGCCACCGGACCAAGCCGCTGCGGCGCAGCGTTGAAGGAGGGATGGATGTCGAAGCCGGCGCGACCGCCGGGGCAGGGGACGCCGCCGTCCGACAGCGCCGGATTGGCATAGGCCGTATAGATCACGCGCGTCAGGTCACCGCCGACGAGCGGCTTGAGCGCCTCGCGCAGTTTGCCGAATGATTGCGGCAACGTGCGTCGCAGCGCGTCGCGGGAATCGTCGACGGACGCCAGGACGCCGCCGCGCCGGAACAGCGCGCGCTCCGTCCCAGTATCGACGATCACGTCGGCGACGAGGCCGGAGAAGTAGATGTCGTTGGCGCCGATCGAGAGCAGGAGCAGGTCGAGCTGCCGATCCGGCTGGCGGCGCTTGGCTGCCGCGAGCGCATCGCGCAATTCGGCGAGCTGGCCGTTGACGCTGCCCGAGCAGGTATTGCCCGATTTGCTCGGCAGGCACTCGCGGGCCTGCTGTGAGCCGAACAGCCCGTCATTGATGGTTGCGCCCGTGCAGGCGAGCGGCAGGTAGGTCACGGCGATGTGCGGGTAGCGCACCGCGAGCGCGAGCGCCGTGCGCGTCTGGTAGCTGTAGAGCGAGCGATGGCAGGCCGCGTTGAACCACAGCGCGCTGTGCTTCTGCCATACCGAGAGGAAGTCCGGTGCTTCGCAGGCGCGCCCGCCTTTATAGCCGGCGCGGCTCGGCCGGTAGTATTGCGCGCCCGCGGTGCCGAGATAGGAGCGGAAGCAGAAGCCGTCTTCCGCCAGCGCGATCGGACGGTCCGGATTGCCCTCGCCGGACGCGATGCTGTCGCCGATCCCCGCGATGAAGATGTCGCGCACGGCGATCTCGGTGGAGACGCGCTGGGTCGGATCCGAGCCGGCGGAGACGTCGACGGTCGCCACTGTCGTGCGGCCGTAGCGGACGCGCAGGTTCACCGGTTCGGCGCAGTCGAAGGCGGAGCTCTGCGGCCCGTCGCCGTCGTCGAACGACCAGGCGCAGGTGGCGCCGACCGAAATCGGCCCGACCAATCGCACCGTGATCGGATGATCTGTTGGCGTCAGGTAGCTTTCCTTGACGTTGTCGCGGGTGCAGGGCTCGTTGACGCGCCCGGCGAGGTCGATGCAGAGCCGGTTGACGGTGTTGCGCGCCCAGCCGCGGCCGTCGCTCTGCAATTCCAGCGCCTGCTCGGCGGCGAGCACGCTGCGGCCGCGCCCGGCTTCGGTCTGCAGCAGGAAGTCGCGCTCCTCGCGAAACAGGCGAAAGCGGTTGCGGACTTCCCACGAGATCTGCAGCGGCTGCTCGGCGGCAGTCTGCGCTTCGGCCGATTGGCCCAGCAGCGCAACCGCCAGCAGCGCGGCGGAAACGATCGAACGGAACGGAATTTTGACCATGGCGCGTTTCACGGCATCGGTGCGGCAGAAATAAGAGAGCCACGCCGAATTAGCCAGAAAGAATAACGCGTCGAGATCGTGATCCGATGGGACGGAATCGGATCATGATCTCATCTCTTTGTTTGAGCATGATCTTTCCGGAAATCATGCCCTAGATAACGTCGCTGTTACCGTTTCAGGTGCTTGATCCGTGGCCGGCTCTCGACCGATTGCCGCACGGTGACCTCGGCGGTCTCCGCCCTGAAAGGCGGATCATTGAGCTTGCGCCGGCTGAGCCACGGGTGCACCACGTTGAGCCAGAGCTCGCGCATCCCCATGATCGAGATCGAGATGCCGAAGGGGATCAGGAAGTACAGGATGCGGAACACGACCAGCGTGGCCAGCAACTGCTCCTTGGAGAATTCCGGCAGCGCCACCAGCATCGCGGCGTCGAACACGCCGATCGATCCGGGCGCGTGGCTTGCGAAGCCGAGCAGGGTGGCCAGGATGAACACCACGGCCAGCGAGACGAAATCGATATAGGGCTCGGTCGGCATTAACAGATACATCGCGAGCGCGCAGAAACCGAGGTCGACGACGCCGATCAGGATTTGCACGAGCGTCAGCTTCGCGGACGGCAATACCACCTTCCAGCCGTTCTGGCCGAGCTCGCGGCGGCCGGTGCCGGTCACGAGCCAGACCAGATAGGCGCCGATGCCGGCAAGGCAGCCCAGCCCGATCAGCCGGTTCATGGCCGCCGGCAACAGGTCCATCGAGGTCGCCGCCGCGGGATGCCAGACCATGCCGATCCCGAGCACGAAGAGATTGCCGAGCCAGAAAGTCAGGCCGGAGAGGAAGCAGATCTTGGCGACGTCGATCGCGGTTAGGCCGTAGTCCGAATAGATGCGAAAGCGGATCGCGCCGCCGGTGAAGACGGTGGCGCCGATATTGTGGCCGATGGTGTAGCTGGTGAAGCTGGACAGCGCCGCGATGCGGTAGGGGATATGGGTCTTGCCGATCGTCCGAAGCGCGAAGAAGTCGTAAAAGGTTAACGTGCAGAAGGCGCCGACCACGCACAGCGCGGCGAGCGCAATGCGATGCGGGGCGATCTCGGTCAACGCCGTCAGGACCAGGGCGGTATCGACGCCCTTCAAGGTCCGGACCAGATGGGTCACCGCCAAGACGATGATGATGACGCTCGCGGCGATCCCCAGCCGTTTCCAGCCGATCTTTTCCTTGAAGCCACGCCCAAGCGCGGTCAGCAGCCGATGCATTCGTCCTCCCGGCGGGGCGGCATTCTTAAGAAGGCCCGTTACGTGGTCACATGGGGTAACGGGTGACGGTCAAACGCACCGTGCCCCAGCACCCATAAGGCAAAACGGGAGATTTGTGCAGCCCTTGACAAGCCACGCTTCCGCCTTCGTTCGTGATTTCTGTCATACGCGGTACATATGTCTGGGCATCGGAAAATGTGAGTCGCCGCTGGCGGTCCTGTCGGTTCAATTCGTCGCAACGTTCCGCTGTTCCGTCCCCCGGTTCTTGCTCCGGTTCTTGCGGTTTCGCTGGAACGTCCGTCCATCCAGCCGGTTAGCGCAGGTATCAGCAAGCAGAACATGGCGTTGTGCGGGGGACGAGGAGGTGGCCGCGCGTCATGTTCCCAGAACGAAGGGATACGCGCAATGGGACTCTTCAGTAAAGACATCAAGACCATGAATGACTTGTTCGTGCACCAATTGCAGGACATCTATTACGCCGAGCAACAACTTGTGAAAGCGCTGCCGAAGATGGCCAAAAAGGCCTCCGATCCGCAGCTCAAACAGGGATTTCTGACCCACCTGGATGAAACCAAAACGCATGTGCAGAGACTGGAGCAGGTATTCCGGATGCATGGCGCCCAAGTGAGGGCGGTTGATTGCCCGGCGATCGACGGTATCATCGAGGAGGCCGACGACGTGGCCGCAGAGGTGGATGACAAGAACGTGCTCGACGCCGCGCTGATCAACGCCGCACAGGCCGCCGAGCATTATGAGATCGTCCGCTACGGCAGCCTGATCGCCTGGGCACGGCAGCTCGGTCGCAACGACTGCGCTTCCATCCTGCAGAAGACGCTGGACGAGGAAAAAACGACCGACAAGAAGCTGACCTCGATCGCCGAAGGCAAGGTCAATCTCAGGGCGGCGGGCTAGATCACGATCCGGCCACGTTTGACTGGGCTGCAGCTCATAAGAGGGTGATTTCCGGGCAAACGCTTCGCTCGCCGGGCGAAAGCCGGTTCCGGATGGTCCGGATCATACTCTATAGGCATTTCGGACATTGAGACAAAAAGCCGCGCCGGAATAATCCGGTGCGGCTTTTTGTACCGGTTGCTGCCATCCGCGATCACCCTTCGATCGGTACCGAAATGTATTGGCGAAACGACGGGCTATGTCTGGCGTTGGCTCTCCGTCGAGGTGATCCATGCAAGACCTGCCGCTCAAGACCCGACAATATGCACAATATGCGGACGTGCCGCCCCGTCCGGCCGAAAAACCCGTGCCTTCGCGGCTCGCGGCCTCGCTGACGCTAGCGGCGATGAGCCTCGGCTACGGCGTGGTGCAGCTCGACGTCACCATCGTCAACACCGCGCTGCATGCGATCGGCGGCGCGCTTGGCGGTGGCGTGTCCGAGCTGCAATGGGTGGTGAGCGCCTACACTATCGCCTTTGCCGCCTTCATCCTGACGGCCGGTGCGCTCGGCGATCGCATCGGCGCCAAACGGGTTTTCATGACCGGCTTCGCGCTGTTCACAGCGGCGTCGCTTGCCTGTGCGCTGGCGCCGGACGCACCTGTGCTGATCGCGGCGCGCTGCATCCAGGGACTGGCGGCCGCGATCCTGGTGCCGAATTCGCTGGCGCTGCTCAGCCATGCCTATCCGGATGAGAAAGCGCGCGGCCGTGCCGTCGCGGTCTGGGCGGCCGGCGCCAGCGTGGCGCCGACGGCCGGTCCGTTCCTCGGCGGCGCACTGATCGCGCTCACCGGCTGGCGGGCGATCTTCCTGGTCAACCTGCCGATTGGTCTTGCCGGCCTCTGGCTCACCTTCCGCTACGCCGATGAGACCACGCGTTCGCTTTCGCGCGAGGTCGACCTGCCTGGTCAAATCGCAGCGATTGCGGCGCTTGGGTCGCTTGCCGGCGCCCTCATCGAGGGCGGCGCGCGCGGCTGGCAAGACCCGTTCGTGGTCGCAGGCTTTGCGGCGTCCACGGTGCTGAGCGCGCTGTTCGTCTGGCGCGAAGCCCATGCGCCGCAACCGATGCTGCCGCTGTCGCTGTTCGGGCAGCGAATGTTCACGGCGACGTCGCTCACTGGTCTCCTCGTCAACGTCGCCCTTTACGGGCTGATCTTCGTGTTGAGCCTGTATTTCCAGGAGATCAACGGCCTGTCGGCATTTCAGACCGGGCTTGCCTTCGTGCCGATGATGGGCGCGGTGCTGCCCGTCAATCTGATCGCGCCGCACATCAGCGAGCGTATCGGCGCGCCCGCGACCATCGGCAGTGGTGCGCTGCTGTCGGCAGCGGGATGCCTGGCATTGCTCGGCTTGGGGCCTGACACCGCCTATTGGGCGATCTGCGCGCAACTGATCGCGATGAGCAGCGGGCTCGGTCTTTTGGTCCCGCCGCTGACGTCGACGCTGCTCGGCAGCGTCGAGAAGTCGCGCTCGGGAATTGCAGCCGGCGTGCTCAATGCGACCCGGCAGACCGGCAGCGTGCTCGGCGTCGCGCTGTTCGGCTCGCTGGTCGGTCGGTCCACAGCGTTCATCGCTGGCCTGCACGCCTCGTTGCTGATCTCGGCCGGCCTGCTGCTTGCGGCCGCTGCCGCGATCATGCTTGGCGCCCTGCGGCGGGACCGGGCCATGGCGTGACCCGCGTCATTGCGCGCGCCGGTTGCGGATTGAGCCGATTTTTGTCGCCGGCTCAAAACTTCGTTCACCATCTGCAGAACGAGTTCCACTGCGGTTACCCCAAATCCACCAACTGGAGGGCTGGTACGGCGCAGTAGGGGAACTGCAATGTACCAAGTCCTGATTTGCCTGACGACGCAGCACGATTGGCGGTTCGTCATCCTTGCCCTGGCGACCTGCTGGCTCGCCGGCGCGGTCGCGATCAGCCTGTTTCACCGGGCCAGAGCGTCGCAAGGGCTTCCGCGCGTGGTCTGGATCGGGCTGGATGCGGTGGCCGGCGGCTGCGGGATCTGGGCGACGCATTTCATTGCGATGCTGGCCTATCAGCCCGGCATGGGCGTTGGATACGACATGCCGCTCACCCTGCTGTCACTGGCCCTTGGGGTGTCAATCGTCACGGTGGGCTTGACGGTTGCCTTGCTGAACAACCGCGTCTCGACGGCAGCAACTGGTGGCGCGATCGTTGGCGTTGGCATTGCCGTCCTGCACTACGTCGGCATGATGGCCGTTGCACTTCCGGCGCGCGTCGTATGGTCGCCCGGCATCGTGCTCAGTTCAGTGCTGATCGGCAGCCTGTTCGCGGCGCTGGCGCTCGTGGTTGCGACGCGCAGCGATGATCGCAACCACGGCATCGGCGCGACCGCACTGCTGACACTGGCCGTCGTCTCGCTCCATTTCACTGCAATGGGCGCAATAACCGTCATTCCCGATCCCAGCGTCGCCGTTGACGAGATGTCGATTTCGCCGGTCGCGCTTTCCTCCCTGACGGCGATCGTGACCTTCGCGTTTCTCGGGATCACGCTGGTTGCGGCCATGCTCGACCGCCGCGCCAAGGGCGAAATGCGCCAGCAGAAGGTTCTGCTCGAGACCGCGCTCGGCAACATGTCGCAGGGCCTGTGCATGTTCGATGCGGATGGCCGCATCCTCCTGGCCAACGACCGTTACGGCGCGATGATGGGCCGGTCCAGCATTCCGCTGCGGGGCCGCCTGCTGCGCGATGTCCTGCGGGACCAGAAGCTGAACGGCGACTGGGACGGCGATCCCAATCAGTTCGTTGCCGATGTGATGGCGGAAGCCGGCGCCGGCAACACCGTGACCAAGGTCGTGACGAGGGAGGGCCGCTCGATCCGCGTAGTCGATCAGCCGATGAAAGGCGGCGGCTGGGTCGCGACCTTCGAGGACATCACCGAGTGGCAGCAGGCGCAGGAGCGGATTTCGCACATGGCGCGCCATGACGCGCTGACCAATCTGCCCAACCGGACGCTGTTTCGCGAACAGCTCGAAAAGGGATTGCGGCTCGCCCGGCGCAGCGACCAGCTCGCGGTGTTCTGCCTCGATCTCGATCATTTCAAGATCATCAACGATTCGCTCGGCCATCCCGTCGGAGATGCGCTGTTGAAGGCGGTCGCTCAGCGGCTCGGCGAATGCGTCACCGAGAACGATACCGTGGCCCGGCTCGGCGGCGACGAATTCGCGATCGTGCAGTTCTGCGGGGATTGCGACCCATCGGCGGTGGCCGCGCTCGCCAGCCTCGTCGTCGAGAAAATCGCGGCTCCTTACGACATCGGCGGCCATCAGCTCGTGATCGGCGTCAGCATCGGCATCTCGCTGGCGCCCGAGGACGGCAAGAATCCGGACGAATTGTTGAAGAAGGCCGATCTCGCGCTCTACCGTGCCAAGGCAGACGGCCGCGGCACCTATCGCTTCTTCGAGACCGGGATGGACGCACGCGCGCAAGCGCGGCGCATGCTCGAGCTCGACCTGCGCAAGGCGCTGCAGCGTGACGAATTCGAGGTCCATTATCAGCCGATCCGCGACGTCGCCCACGACCGGATCGTCGCCTGCGAGGCCCTGCTGCGCTGGAATCATTCGCTGCGCGGGCTGATCCCGCCGGGCAATTTCATCGGGCTTGCGGAAGAAACCGGGCTGATCGTTCCGATCGGGGAATTCGTGCTGCGTCAGGCTTGCGCGGATGCAGCCGGCTGGCCGCAGGACGTCGCGGTCGCGGTCAACCTGTCGCCGATCCAGTTCAAGAACCCGAACCTCGTGTCGTCGGTGAAGGCGGCGCTTGAGGCCACCCGCCTTGCGGCGGATCGGCTCGAGCTCGAGATCACGGAGACGGTGCTGCTGCAGAACAGCGCCGCGACGCTCGCTGTGCTGCACGAATTGCGCGCGCTCGGCATCCGCATCTCGCTGGACGATTTCGGCACCGGCTATTCGTCGCTGAGCTATCTTCGCAGTTTCCCGTTCGACAAGATCAAGATCGATCGCTCGTTCGTCAGTGACCTCGCGACGCGGGAAGATTCCATGGCGATCGTCCGCGCCGTGACCGGGCTCGGCAAGAGTCTCGGCATCGTCACCACGGCGGAGGGGGTCGAGACCGATGCGCAGTTCGATCTGCTGCGTCGCGAGGGATGCACGCAGGCGCAGGGCTATCTGTTCAGCGCGCCACGTCCCGCCGCCGAGGTGAAGAAGATCCTGGCGGAAAGGTCGCCGCAGCGCCTGAGCGCTTAATTCCTGCGCAGCGCGAAATGCGCGCCGCAAAACGCCATCGCGCCGCCGAGACATAGCGCGGCAAGGCCGGCCTCTACGATCGAGATGGTGGAGATCGAACTCGGTGCCGAGGCCACCTGGCCGGCGCCGGCGAGAATCAGGACGCCGACGGCGATCAGGAATTGCCGCATCCGCGGCGGGATCTCGCCCGAGACGGCGCTGTGCATCAGGTTCGCGGTGAAATAGCCGCCACAGAACGCCACCGTCGCGATCAGCCACCAGGCGATCGCCGCGCCCGCCGGCATCGATTCGTGCGTGTCGGAGCGCCACAGCCCGCCAAGATCAAGGCCGTAGCGTGTGCCCAGCATGTGCACGGCGAGCGCCAGCAGCACGCCGGAAATCATGGCGCCGCCAAGGATCAGGCGGCGTGGAAAAGAGGTCGTCTCGGCCATGCTCCGGTTGTAGGATGAAGCCGGCGCGCCGCGCAAGCGGCGCTGTCAGCCGATTGCTCCGGGTTGTGGAATTTGCCGACGTCATCAGCCAACAATAGCGCGGAGCCAGGCGAGGGCGCGTCGACACGCTATGCCTACAAGGCATCATTGATCGGATCGGCGCATCAGTTCGAGTTGACCGATGCCGGCCTGTCGTGGCGCATCGCCGGCCGTTCCGGCGTCTGGCCTTATCGCGATATCTCGGCGGTCCGCCTCTCATACCGTCCGGTGTCGATGCAGTCGCGCCGTTTCCGCGCCGATATCGCCAATGCCAATGGCGGACGCCTCGCCATCCTCTCGACCACCTGGCAGACCGCAACGCTGATGGCGCCGCAGGATCACGGCTACCGCGCCTTCATCGAGGAATTGCACCGGCGGATGAAGACGGCTGGCGGCAAGGCGGTGCTGACAGGTGGGCTCGGGCCCGTGACCTATGCGGCCGCGCTCGCGGTGTTGGCGGTGCTGGCGGTCGCGATGATCGGGCTTTTGCTGCGCGCGTTGTTCACCGGCGAATTCATCGCCGTGCTGTTTCTGATCGGATTCGCCGTCCTGTTCGCCTGGCAGATCGGCGGCTTCGTCGGGCGCAACCGGCCGCGCAGCTACGGCTTCGATCATCTGCCGGATAAGTTGCTGCCGTAGCGTTTGCGTACCAATTGCGAGATGATCGCAACCGAGCGCAATGAAAAGTGACTTCGCGGAATCTTCCGTTCGCGGCATCGTCCTGTCCTATCAATGGGGCCGGGAAATGCATGGAGGATCGAAGCGCGCGTTTTCCGACCGAGGCGGAGATTGCCGAGATCAATGCAAGGCATCTGATCCGCACGCCCCTCAAACCGGCCGATCTCCTGTTCGTCTTCGGCACGCGCCAGGACGTCGATCTCCGGGTCGATGAGGCCTGTCGGCTCTGGCGTGAGGGTTTCTTCCGCTGGTCGATCGTCAGTGGCGGGGTGACGCCCGGCTCCCATCGTTCCGAATGCGAAATCATCAAGGCCGCGATGGTTGCACGTGGCATCCCGTCCGGGATCATTCTCGAAGAACATTGCGCGGTGAATACCGGCGAGAACGTGATCCTTTCTCTGCCCATCATCGATGCGGCATTGGGATTGGAAAATATCCGCAGCGTCATTTGCCTCGGTAACAGTTGGACGGCGCGGCGCTATCCGATGACGCTGCAGCGGCATTGGCCGGAGGTCGAGAAGATGCTGGTGACGGTCGATTGTTTTGCTACGCCGCGCTCGCAGTGGCACACCGATCCGGAATTTCGCCGCCGCGTGCTACGCGAGTGGGACAAGATCGAACCATACAAGGCCAAAGGCTTCATCGCGGAATGGCCGGTCACGTGAGAGACGGAGGCTCTATTCGGTCGCGTCAAAATCCTCTTCCTTCGCGATCAAGATGCCCGATAGCGCTCGCAGTCCGGTTTCGAGCTGCTCCAGCGTCGGCGCGCCCAGTGCGAGGCGGACGGCGTTGGGTGCATGTCCCGGGGCGACCGCAAAGGTCGTCGACGGCGTCAACGCGATGTCGCGGCGGGCGGCTGCGGCCACGAAAGTCTGCGAGCGCCAATGCGGCGGCAATGTCAGCCAGAGATGATAGGCCTTGGCATTGGCCTGGATTTCGAAGCCAGCGAGCAATTTTGCGGCCATCTGCTGGCGGCGCGCCGCATCGATTCGCTTCAGCCGCGTGAGCTCGGACACGGTGCCATCGCCCATCAGCCGCTGCCCGGCCGCAAACGCATAGCCTGACGCCGTCCATCCGCCGGAGCGGACGGATGCCATGATGATCTCGCGCAGCCGTAGCGGAGAAACGATGAAGCCGAGCGCAAGCCCGGGCGCGACCTTCTTCGAGAGGCTGTCGAGCACGATGCAGCGGTCGGGAGACAGCGCAGCGAGCGGCGGCTCATCGTCGAGAAATCCGTAGACCGTGTCCTCGATGATGGTGAGATCGAGCTTCTCGACTACACGCAGCAGATCGGCACGCCGCGCGGCCGGCATCGTGATGCCCAGCGGGTTTTGAATGGTCGGCTGCAGATAGAGCGCCGTGAGATGTGCCTCGCGGTGCGCTTTCTGTACCGCATCGGGCCGCACGCCGTGCTCGTCCACCGCGAGCGGCACCAGCGTCACGCCAAGCCGCACCGCAATGCCCTTGATGAAGGGATAGGTCAGCGCCTCGACGCCGCAGCGCCCACCCGGGGGCACCAGGGCGGCGAGCGCGGCTGCGATGCATTGCCTGCCGTTGGCTGTGAAGACGATCTGCTCGGCGCCGGGAGACCAGGTCTTGCGGGCAAGGAACGCCGCCGAGACCTGTCGCACGGCTTGCGTGCCCGTGCTGGTCGACGGCCGCAATGCGGCCTCGAGCGCCTCTGTCCGCTCCAGCCCTTGCAGGCTTTTCGCGATCATCGCCGCCTGTTGCGGCAGCAGCGGATAGTTGAATTCCATGTCGATGCGCGCGCCATGCGCTTCGGGCGACGGCGCGATGCCGCGCCGCACGTCGCCGGAAATGAAGGTGCCGCGGCCGACTTCGCCGACGACGAGGCCGCGCCGCAACAGCTCGGTGTAGACCCGGCTCGCGGTCGACACTGCGATCTTGCGCTCATAGGCGAAGCTGCGTTGTGGCGGCAGGCGGTCGCCGGGTTTCAGCGCGCCGCCGGCGATCTCGGCGGCAATGGCGTCGGCAAGCCGCAAATATTCGAACTTCGACATAATTGCACCGAGAGCAATGTTTCTCTTGAACTGAGATCAATACCGGATCATCTAGAGAGCATCAACCCTGCGATTGTACTGAGGATGCGCAAGCAATCCGAGGTCAATACGGCGCTGCGATAGCATTGCGCCGACGGCATCGCTTTGCCGCGCGGGAGACAGCCGGAGAGAAGACGATGTCGACGCTATCCTCAGCCGCAGGCCGGCCCGCGCAGCCGGGCGCATCAGGCGGGCTGGTTCGCTGGATCGGGGCGGGCGCGCACGCGCTGCTCGGCTATCTGGATCGCCGCGCCGCCATCAAAACACTTCGCGGACTGGATGACCGCGCGCTGCGCGACATCGGCATCTCACGCTGCCAGATCGAGGCCGCCGTTGGCGGCGCGCTCAATCCCGCGATGGGAAAGCTTCGCTAGAAAACGTTCTAATGCCGCACCACCAGCACCGAACACTTGGCGTAGCGCACCACATGGCCGGCGTTGGAGCCGAGGAAGTAGGTGCGCATCGCCGGCCGGTGTGAGGTCATCACGATCAGGTCGGCGTGCATTGCAGCAGCTTCCTCGAGGATCTCGTGATAGATGCCGCCCTGTCGCACCACGCTGGAAATGCGCGACGGCTCGATGCCGCTTTCGCGTGCCACGATCGCGAGCGCTTCCTCGGAGGTCTGCTGCTGTTGGGCATCGAAGTCGGCCGGCACATATTCGGCCAGCATCACCGGTGTCATCGGCAGCACGTTGAGCAGGCGCACCGTGCCCTTCCAGCTTTCCGCAAGCGTTGCCGCAGTTGCGATCGCGGGCTTCGCCAGCTCGGTGTCGGCCAAATCGATCGGCACCAGAATGGACTTGAACATCCACGCCTCCTGTCCGCTCAACATTGACACGGCAAGCGGCGATACGCGCCGGCTGCCTTGACTCTAGTTTTGACGCGTTTTCTTCACGCGAACCGGAATCCACTTCGCTCGAAAACGCGCTAGTCGTCCGAAGTCTGCTTCAATAGTTTCGGGCTGACAAACTGTACGAGCTTGCCGCGACGGAACGCCACGTCGGTCCAGTCGTGCGTCGGGAAGTCGAAGATTGCAAGGCCCGACGTCGGCAGGTTGTGATCGAGCGCTTTCTTCGCAGCCGCATCGCCGCCGCCAATGAGGGTGAGGGCGAACTCGTGCATGCCGGGATTGTGGCCGACCAGCATCAGCCGTTTGGGGTCGCTGACCGAGGCCATGCGAACCGTGTGCAACAGCTCGGTCGGATCGGCGCCGTAGAGTTCCGGCAGGAATTCGACCTCCGGCCGCGGTATGAGCCCTTTCATCGCCTCCCAGGCGACTTCCCAGGTCTGATGCGCCCGGACCGCGGGCGAGACCAGCACGCGGTCGGGAAACGGCGGATGCCGGCCGATCCAGGCGCCGATCTCGGCGGCATCACGGTGGCCGCGCTCGTCGAGCCGGCGGTCGTGATCCTGGCCCGTGGGCGATTCGGTTTCGGTCTTGGCGTGACGCAACAGCATCAAACGGCGCATGGCGCAATCTCAATTCGGCGTGTTCTGGATTAATCTACATGCTCATGCCCGCGACAAGGTGACAAGCCGTGTTGCGGTCCGTAAGAAAACGATATGAGCGAGCCTTCCACAAGTGCGACCGACGATCGCGATGCTGCGATGCCGTTCCCCTCGCGCCTTTCGGTCGAGCTGGACGTCGATATCTGCGTGGTCGGGGCTGGGCTTGCCGGACTGACGGTGGCGCGGGAAGCGGCGCGGCTTGGCGCCAGCGTTGCAGTGCTCGAAGGCCGCCAGGTCGGCTGGAACGCCTCCGGCAACCAGCTCGGCACCGTGATGCCGGGCTTCAATCTTCCGGTGTCCGAACTGATCGAACGCGTCGGGTTGGAAGACGCCCGCGAACTCTGGGCGCTGTCGAAGGCCGGCGCCGATTACGTTCGCGCGACCGCGACCGAGGAACTGATCCCGGGCATCGGACTCAGCGAGGGTGCGCTGCAGGTTTCCACCGTCGATGTCGGCGAGACCCTGATCAGCCGGCTGCAGACGCTGGCTGAGGATTTCGAGACCGAGGTCGAGGGCTGGCAGGTCGACCGTGTGCGCAGCACCATCAGGACCAACCGCTATTTCCATGGCATCTACTATCCCAAAGCGTTCCAGGTCGACGGCCGCAAATATGTGCATGGCCTGGCAGCGCTGGCGCAGCGGGCAGGGGCACGCATCTTCGAGGACACGCCGGTGGTCAGCATCGACTTCTCCGGCATCCGCAAGCGCATCATTACGCCTTCGGCGCGCTTGCGCGCGAACCATATCGTGCTCGCTGGCAACGTGCATCTCGGCGCGCCGCTCCAGCGCCTGTCGGACACGCTGCTGCCGGTCTGGCGCTATGCGGCGGTGACTGAGCCGCTTGGCGAACGGCTCGCGGAGGCGCTCACCTTTCACGGCTCGGTCAGCGACGGCGACGGCATCGATCATTTCCGCGTCGTCGATGGCGACCGGCTGATGTGGGCGAGCCCGGAGACGACGTGGAATGCGAAGCCGCAGCGTTTCGCGCCCGCCATCAAGCGCCGCATCGCGACCATCTTTCCGCAACTCGGCAAGGTCGGGATCGACGATGTCTTCGGCGGCGCCGTTGGTGTGACCGTGCATGGCATGCCGCAGATCGGTGAATTGCGCAAAGGCCTCTGGGTCGCAAGCGGCTTTGGCCGGCAGGGCATGAACACCTCGGCGATGGCGGGGCTGTTGATCGCGCGCAGCATCCTGTGGGGTGACGAACGCTGGCGGCTGTTCTCGCCGTTCGAACTGGTCTGGGCGGGCGGGACCACCGGCCGCGTCGCTGCGCATCTGATCAACCTTTGGGGGCGGGGCGCCTCCGCCGCCGCCAACGTACTGGCGCGCTATCGGGAAGGTCTGCGCGTCAAAGAGCGCATCCGCAACGCACGTCTCGCGGAGGCCAATCGCCAGTACGGCACCCTGCCGCGGCCGCCGCGCCGCGGACCCGCGCCCGGTGGCCAGCGGGCCACGCACCCGCAGCCGCCCGCGCCGCAGGAGCCGTATGGCTCAAGCTCGCAGAAAAGTGAGGAGGTCAGGGACTGACCGGTGTAACGTCGCAACCGGGTGCGCCGTATCTGACAGCGAACAATCGTCCGCCTCCACGGAGACCATCATGATTGACCGCCGTTTCCTGCTCGCGTCCGTCGCCGGCCTGTTCAGCCTCGCCGCTTTCCGCTGGCTGCGCGGTTCGCCGGCGAAGGCCGCCGAGAAATTCGAGATCGAGAAAACCGACGCCGAGTGGCGCGCGCAGCTCACGCCGCAGCAATATGAGATCCTGCGCAAGCAGGGCACGGAGCGGCCCTGGTCCAGCCCGCTGCTGAAGGAGCATCGCAAGGGCACGTTCGCCTGCGCGGGTTGCGACCTGCCGCTGTTCTCCTCCGACACCAAGTTCGAAAGCGGTACCGGCTGGCCAAGTTTCTATCAACCGCTCGAAAACGCCGTCGGCACCACCGAGGACCGCACCTTTGGCATGGCACGCACGGAGGTGCATTGCCGGCGCTGCGGCGGCCATCTCGGCCACGTCTTCGACGACGGTCCGAAGCCGACGGGCCTGCGCTACTGCATGGACGGTTTTGCGCTGGTCTTCCACCCGGCGACCGCGTCAGCCACCTGAATCTATCTTCATCACGCGAGATGTAACGAGCACAAAAAAAGGCCTCCCTCTCGGAGGCCTTTTTTCCTTGATCGCGCGATCGCCTTACGCCGACTTGCGCTCGTCCTCCTGCGCGGGGGCATTGAGCTTCCTTGCGCTTTCCAGCAGCGCCTCCTCGTGGGCGATCAGCTTCTTCGATTCCTTCAGCGCGTGATAGAGGTCGCCGTTGAGGATATGGTTGTTGATGCCCTCGATAAACGGCCAGCCGCTGGGCATGGCCGTGATGATGTCGCGCACCAGGCTGAAATAGGTCGGATGGTGCGCCATCGGATCGGGCGAGAGATACATGAGCTGCACCGCGAGATAGATCAGCTTGGCCGGCGTGTCGGCCGTCTCCGGCGTCAGAATGTCCTTCTCGCGCAGGATCGGAATCTTGTCGCCGTCGATCAGGAGGCGGGCCCGCTGATCGGTGTTGGTGACCACGCAGGAGCCGATGATAATCCGCTCGTTTGGCTTCAGCTCGACCTTCAATGCCATTCCCGTTCTCCTCTGCCGCCATCCGCGCGATGCGTCGTTGCGACGAAATCGAATCATGTCTGGCTCGCATCCGCCGTTAAGACCGATGGCGGCCGATCGCGCCGCAATCCTTTCCGATCATGGTTAACGGTTGGTAAACGCCGTTCCTGCTGTGCTTGCCCTTCTGTCCGAAGGCGCAGCCAGTTCAGTAGTATTCCGGAGCATCTGTGTCGCCGCGTAGCATTTTCACGCTGTTTGCGGGCCAGAAATGCGACCGAGAAGATTCATTTTTTCTTAGGAGACTTGGTTCCAAGGTGAGCCGTCGTCCGATCAAAAACGATTGGAAGCGACTTGTTCCTGTTTCACACCAGAAAGGTATGAAAAATGTCCGGCATTGTTCTTTCGTCTTCGGTTCGCCAGAACCTCCTCTCGCTGCAGTCGACTGCCGACCTGCTCGCCACCACCCAAAGCCGTCTTTCCACCGGAAAGAAGGTCAACTCGGCCCTCGATAACCCCACCAACTTCTTCACCGCCGCCGCGCTCGACAATCGCGCCAGCGACATCAACAACCTGCTTGATGGCATCGGCAACGGCGTGCAGGTGCTGCAGGCGGCCAACACCGGCATCACCTCGCTGCAGAAGCTGGTCGACGGCGCCAAGTCGGTCGCGACCCAGGCCTTGCAGTCGACTGTCGGCTATTCCGCCAAGTCCAGCGTGAGCGTTCAGATCAACGGCGCCACCGCCTCGAATCTGCTCGGCACCGGCGCCGCGATCGATACCACGGTCCAGGGCACGCTCGCGGTCAACAACAATCTGACCAGCTACAGCGCCAATTCGGCCGACGGCACGCGCGTCAATGCCACGCACCAGACCGCATACACCAACAGCCTGGCCACCTTGGGTACCCAGATCAATGCCGCGTCGGACGCAACCTCGGTTCTGAGCACTGCGGCTGGTGGCGCCCTGACCGCCGGTGCTGCCTTCTCGGTCAACGGCAAGACCATCACCTTCCAGGCCACGGGCGCCGCGGCGGTCGATGGCAGCGGCAACTACACGATCGGTGTCGACCAGACACTGGGCGACCTGCTGGGCGCGATCGACGCGATCACCGGCAATACCGGCACCGGCGGTGCTGTTGCATCCAGCATTAGTGGCGGCGCGATCCAGCTCAGCACTGGTCTCGCCCACGACATCGACATCGAGGACGGTACCGGTGGCGCCGCCGGCACTCTGGCCAAGCTCGGCCTTTCGGCCACGGCCCAGGATGTGACCCGCACCAGCACCACCAACACCACGACCCCGATCACGGCGGCGACCAAGCTTTCCGGTCCCCAGGTTGCCGGTGGTGCGGACGCCTTGGTCGGAGCGGGCGCGGCCTTCACGAACTCCGATGTCCTCGTGATCAACGGCAAGACGATCGCGTTCAACAACGGCGGCGGCACCTCCGGTTCGGTGGCCAACAACGATCTTTCGATCGACGTCTCTACCGGCACTATTGGCGATATCCTCACCGCCATTAACGGCGCCTCTGGAGCCACCGCCAGCATCGGAACCGGTGCCGATGTCGGCAAGATCCATATTCTGACGAGCGCAACGCAGGACGTGGACTTCTCGGGCTCCAATGCTGCCACCCTGGCCAAGCTTGGGCTTAGCGGCCTCACCGACAACAAGGTGAGCCGCACGCCCACGGCCGGCGCCGTGCAGATCACCGGTGCTACCAAGCTGTCGGGCACTGCCGCCGCTCTCAGCGACGCGATCACCACCGGCTTCCAGACCGGTGATACGATCACGGTCAACGGCAAGACCATCACCTTCGTGGACAATGGCGCGGCCGACAACAACCACATCAACAAGGACGACAGCATCGATACGCTGCTGCACAAGATCGACGCCCTGACCGGTGCGGCCCCGAACTCTTCATCGGTGTCCGGCGGACAGATTACGCTGCATACCGGCACCACCAGCGATCTGACGATCACCAGCTCGAACACGGCCGCGATGGCCGCCCTCGGCTTTGCTGGCCCGATCAGCAAGACCCGTGACCACGGCCCGTCGCCGCTCGACGGCCAGACGTTGTCGATTGGCTCTACGGGCGGTGGCACCGCGACCAGCATCACCTTCGGTGGTACCGGTCCGGGTCACGTCACCTCGCTGAACGATCTCAATGCAGAGCTGAAGTCGAACAACCTCCAGGCCACGCTGGCGCAGGACGGCACGCTGACGATCACCACCGCGAACGACGCGGCTTCGGCTACGATCGGCTTGATCAGCGGCACCGCGGCGGTGTCGGGCCAGTTGTTCTTTAACAAGACCCCGAGCGATCCGGTGGTCGATGCGTCGGCGAGCGCCGCCCGCGACGCGCTCGTCACCCAGTACAACAACATCCTGAACCAGATCACGACCACGGCGCAGGATGCTTCCTTCAACGGCGTCAACCTGCTCACCGGCGACACGCTGCGGCTGACCTTCAACGAAACCGGCAAGTCGACGCTGGCGATCTCCGGCGTCAACTTCAACTCCGCGGGCCTTGGCCTTGCGGCGCTGTCGTCCGGCGACTTCAAGGACAACGACTCCGTGCAGAAGGTGGTGAGCGGCCTGACCAACGCCAGCAGCACGCTGCGCGCCCAGGCGTCGTCCTTCGGTTCGAACCTGTCGATCGTGCAGATCCGCCAGGACTTCTCGAAGAACCTGATCAACGTGCTGCAGACCGGCTCGTCCAACCTGACGCTGGCCGACACCAACGAGGAAGCGGCCAACAGCCAGGCGCTGTCGACCCGCCAGTCGATCGCGGTCTCCGCGCTCGCGCTCGCCAACCAGAGCCAGCAGAGCGTGCTGCAGTTGCTCCGCTAAGCGTAGCTTCACCAAATCAAGAACGGCGCGAGACGGCGGGGGGAACCCCGCCGTCTTCGTTTTAGTTAAGGCGTGGCGTGGCGGCTTCTGCCGGAAAACGGACACATTTGGTAACCGTTGCTAACCATATTTAAAGGCACGGTCTGTATGAAAGTTGGGCACTTTTTGAGACCCCGCGGTCCAAACCGCTCCCACCGAGGTTCGTGAATGTCAAATGCAGCTCAGGCCTACGCACGCACGTCAACCACGACGGCGTCCCCCCGTGAAATCGAAGCGCAGGCGCTGCTAAAAGCTGCACGACAGCTTCAGGAAGTCCAGACGAACTGGAGTGGGCCGGACAAGGCGATGCAGAACGCGCTGCTGTTCAATCGCCGCCTGTGGTCGATCTTCATGAGCGCCGCGCAGGCCAATGACAATCCGCAGCCGCTCGAAGTGCGCCAGAACATCACCAATATCGGCGTGTTCGTGATGAAGCAGACCGTCGAGATGCAGATCAATCCGGATCCGGCGAAGCTGAAGTCGCTGATCGACATCAACTGCAACCTCGCCGCCGGCCTCGCCGGCCGCGGCTAGGCAGAGTGGAGCGGCTCGAATGGCCGACATGATGGGCATCCTGGCGGCCAACTACAAGGCCGTCGGGCTGAACGTTCCCTCCAAGACGCCCTACGTGGCTGTTGATCCTGAGCTCTACGAGGGCAGTTGGACCGGCAAATACGCCAACAACAAGTCGTTCAAGATCCAGGTCACGAACGTCACGGGCTTCCGCGCCAAGGTGCACTACCAGAGCGAGGGCACCAGCAAATACCAGGACGTCCTGATCAAGGATCAGTCGTTCCGGGTCGGCGATACCAAGTTTACGCTGACTTCGGTCGGCACGGCGCTGATCAAGAATGTCGTCAACGATCCTGCGACCGGGGGAACGTATCTCGACCAGGCTTACGCGAAGCGCCAGGGCTGAGCGCCGTACCTGAAGCGTCAGGCCCTGCGGTCGGTGGCGCCGAGACGTGTCGGCGTTTCCTTGGTCAGGTCGAGCGTGCGGAAATAGGCGCGGCGGCGCAGCACCGCCTCTTCAGGAAACTGCCTCACAACCTGGCTCGTGCGGTTGTCGACGACTTGAAAGACGACGGAAGCGGCGTCGCGATCGATAATGACTTGGTTGGAAACGGAAGCGTTGACGACGTTGGAATTGATGCTGGCGCGCGCGCCTGCATCCGCCGCGGTGACGCTCCGGCTCGGCGGCAGCTCGGTTGAGACGGCATTCCGCGCCGCCTCGCTGACGGGAGCGGTGATCGGTGCCGCAACCGGTACCCCGACCGGCTTGATGCTGAAATCTGTACTCATCACGCCTCCTAGTACCCACTTTTCTTGGATCGTGAGTCGTGATTCAAGATATGGATGATCCCCGAAGCAAGAGAAGTCCACCTTTCGCGGAAAGATCGCAAGGTGCTTGAGGCGTGTTGTCGCTCGCCGGTGACG
>NZ_JBVAPG010000139.1:0-21100 GCF_055413685.1 Bradyrhizobium sp. LeoA1Lang
CTTGACAGAGCTTGCTGCCCGGCCACTGTTAGCCACCATGGGATCGACACCAATGTCCGGCTGATAAAACAAACGACTGCAATTCACCCTTCACAGAAGTCTCTTACACAAAATATCTGACATTCCCCACGACCTCGGCCATCATTGCGCACGCAAGCGGGCAATCCGGCATCCCGCGCCGCCAGCGCGGAGCAGGCGGCCACGCCGTGAACATACTCCATGTTTACAAGACGTACCTGCCGGACAATTTCGACGGCGTGGCGCGGGTGATCTACGAGATCTGCGAGGGCACGAAGCTCTTCGGTGCCGCCTCACAGGTCTTCTCGCTGAGTCCCAACGGAGGTCCAGCTAGCGTGCAGGTAGGCACCCACCTCTCGCACCGCGCCCGCGAAGACATTCACCTCGCCTCGACCAGCCTCTCCTTCAGAGCCTTCAGCCGCTTTCGCGAACTCGCTCGCGAGGCGGACCTCGTCCACTACCATTTTCCCTGGCCGCTGATGGACCTGCTGCACTTCTACGGCAATGCCGGCCGGCCTAGCATCGTCACCTATCACTCCGACGTGGTGCGCCAGCGCCTACTCGGCCGGTTCTATGCGCCGCTGATGCACCGTTTTCTCGCGGCCATGGATCGCATCGTCGCCACCTCGCCGGCCTATGCGCAAACAAGCCCGGTGTTGCCTCACTATGCCGACCGGCTCGGGGTCATCCCCATCGGCATCGCCGAGATGGAACGAGTGGAACCGGCGCGCGCTGCCTCCTGGCGCGAGCGGCTCGGGGCACGCTTCCTGCTCTTCGTCGGGGCGCTCCGCTACTACAAAGGGCTCACCGTGCTGGTCGAAGCGACACGGGCAACCGGGCTGCCGGTGGTGGTCGTGGGCTCGGGCGAAATGGCAACCAAGCTGGAGAGGAACCGCCCGGCCAGCTTGACGCTTCTCGGTGAGCTTGACGAACGTGACAAGGACGCGGTGCTCTCGCTCGCCGACGGTTTCGTGTTTCCCTCGCACCTGCGCTCGGAAGGCTTCGGCGTGGCGCTCTTGGAAGCGGCGCGCGCGGGCAAGCCGATGATCTCCTGCGAGATCGGCACCGGCACGAGCCATGTCAATCTTGAGGGCGAGACGGGCTTCATCGTGCCGGGCGGCGACACCGCGGCACTGGGCGCGGCGATGTGCCGGCTTTGGGAGAACCCGGCGATGGCCGCCGCCATGGGCGCGCGCGCCCGTGCCCGCTACTTGGCGCTGTTCACCGCGGAGGCGATGGCGAAGGCCTATTTCGATCTCTACGAGACGGTGCTGGCTGAGCAGGCGCAGTTGGCCGGTCTCGGCCACACTCACGTGTGATGCCCAGCACACGGTCGGGCATCACAACTGAATAAAACAGTAGCCGACCGCGAGTGCTTTTGCCTGCTCGCGACGACACGAAGGAATCAGGTTGAACCGCCATCGTCGCGCGTCGTCATAGCGCCTCAGCTCAAAAGCGCGGTACCGAGATCAAAGTAGACATCGGACGAGGGCGGATTGACGGCAACCGCCCGCTCCGGAACGTCCCTCGCCTCTTCCGGCGGGGTTTCGCATCGGAAGCGTAGAGACGAAGCAGGTGCAGGGCGTCGAAGTGATTGGTCGGCCGTGAAAAATCTCTCAGCCATTGAGCGGGAGTCGATTTTCCGATTAAGGCGACGTTTGAGATTGCAACCTTTTGCGGCTCGATGCTCGGGTATTTTGCAATTCCATTTTGGATTTCCCTCGAATCGCGAGTCGTGATTCCTTCGTTGCGTCGGAGGGGGTGTTCAACGTGAGCCTAAACTAATCATAACGAAACAAGCAGCTCCAGAAGGGATGAATTGGAGTTCGCCGATCTGTATGCTGTTGTGACCTTACCAGTTCCGTTAGAGTAATAATGCTGTTCACTAGCTATGTCATCGCTGCCGCTGCCATGATCGCTGCAGCGCTCTACCTCATCCTGCGACTGCGGCTGTTCGTCACGACGACGACGATGCTGGTCGGCTCGCTGCTACTCATTTATGGGCCGGCAGCTTTGAGCTTTACCCTATCCTCAGGACAATTTGGCTTTCTGATCCGGCCACTCTTGGGGAACATCAGGGTCTTCTCATCGATGTTCCCGCTGATCAAGGAAAAGATCGGGGATATCGATCCCGTTATCATATCCTTGAACTTCTCGCTCGCCTTGATGTATGTCGGCGTTATCGTCGGCATCGAGCTCGTAGGTCGCCTTTTTTCCGCGCGCGCAACCTTAACCGACGCCGCGGTCGCAAAGTGGAGCGGCGAGCCCGTTCGCGACGAGCAGCATGGTCATCTCATTTTGCTGATTACCATATCTGTCCTGTTTCTGTTCATGCTCTTTGTCTCGGTCCGCGAAAACCACCTCGGCACGATCCAGTACTTTTATTCGATCAAGGGCGACAATGACGCGCGGGACGCCTATCGCGCCCATTTCGCCGACAGCCCTAGCTATGTTTACCGCGTGCTGCTCAGTGCCGTTGCGCCCATGCTGGTGATCTGGGGATTTCTCGCTGGGACTTTGCGCAGACGCTGGCCGTTAGTTTTGGCGGCGGTGCTGCTCTTTCTGGTTGCCATAATCGGAAAGATCGAGCTGTTGAGCAAGGCGCCGCCAGCATTCTTTCTGATCCAAATCGCACTGGCTGGCATGCTCACCTTCACCAACAGGATCTCATGGCGGGCAACGGTCGCGGGTGCTTTCGTGGTCTCGCTCCTGATCTATACCGCTACGCGGCTGATTGTCATTCTTCCGGAGGGAGCCTCGTTCATCGAAACGGTCTATTCACGCGTCTTCGAAATGGAGAACGAGACGCTCGTCGAGAATTTCGCCGTTTTCCCGGCGCTGCACCCGTTCATGTGGGGCGCCAACATTCGCCCTATCGCAATTCTGACGGGCGTTCCCTATGTTCCGAGCTACGGTTTAGTGAGCTATATCTGGCATAACACCCACGACATCACCAGCCCTACTCTGTTTATCGCGGATGCCTGGACGGATTTCTCCTACGTCGGCGTTTTTGTGTACAGCATCATTGCTGGCGCGATCTGCCGTGGCATTGATCTGACATTCCTGGCACGAGGCAAATCGGTGGTTGCGATCGCTGTCTTGAGCGCGGGCCTGTTCACGCTCTTAACGACGGCATTGAACACTGCGTTGTTTTCCGGCGGACTATTACTGGCACCGATTCTGGCTGTCATTCTGATGACGACCATGAGAATGCTGAGCGGACCGCGGGTGCCCCTCGGCAAGCCCGGCCCACCGCCGTTTTGAAAACGATGATCTCCGGGGAAACCTGTGTGTACCGAAAACCTTGTCCGAGTTGATGATGTGAAGGAATCGCCTAAGCTAATGGAATGATTGGGCTTCTCTGTTTCGTGCTGGCCGTCCCGACCTCGCCGTTCAAGTCGAGGCTGCGGCTTGAAGCTGAGAACGCGGTACTTCACATCAGTTGATGGTCTTGCGGCGGAGGCCGCATGGTCGCGTCCGGCTCACGAACCAGGATCGCTGGTTCCTGGTCCGACTGTATCGCTGGTTTCCGTCAATCCTGTCAGTCCTCACCGTCATCCGGCCCGAGGCGCTCGTGCGGTGGCATCGGGCCGGCTTTCGCTGCTACTGGCGTTGGAAGTCGCGATCTCCAGGAGGCCGACCGCCGATCGACACCGGCTGCACGTGTTGATCCGGCGAATCAGCGTCGACAATCCGCCTTGGGGCGCGCCACGCATTCATGGCGAACTGCTCAAGCTCGGGTTCGAGATCGCGCAGTCCAGCGTCGCCAAGTACATGGTGAAGCGACGCGGGCACCCAGCCAGGGATGGCAAACCTTCTTGCGCAACCACGCGCCGGACATTGCCGCCATGGATTTGTTCGTTGTTCCAACGATCGGGTTCGACCTGCTCTGGGCCTTCGTCGTCGTCCGGCTGGACCGCAGAGACCTCGTCTGGATCAACGTCACCGCAAATCCGACGGCGGAATGGGTGGCCCGTCAAATAACCGAGGCATTTCCTTGGGACGAGGCTCCGCACTACCTCATCCGCGATCGCGACCGGATCCATGGCAGCGTTGTCACGCGCCGATTGCGCGCCATGGGCATCAGGGACAAGCCGACCGCCCCAGCCTCGCCGTGGCAGAATGGCCGTGCCGAACGGCTGATCGGATCGATCCGGCGTGAGTGTTTGGATCATATCGTCGTTTTCAGCGAGGCCCATCTCCGCCGGATGCTGCGATCCTATGCCCGCTACTACAATGACATTAGAACGCATCGGTCGTTGGATAAGGATGCGCCGGTCTCTCGTCCGGTTCAACGGATAGGAGGCATTCAATTCCACGCCATCCTTGGCGGGCTTCATCATCACTACGTTCGGGTCTAGCCGGTTTTCGGTACACACAGGACTGTGCCCCTCGATATCATCGCACCCCGAATGAACGAACTGAAGGACGAGCGCTATCAAATCGCCGAGGGGCTTCGACAGATGGCCAAAGAGCCGGATGTGATTGCCCTGCATCCCACCGCGCTGAGGCCTATACAAGCGTGCCGTGGTCGATTTGGCGGAGGCTTTGGAAAGGGACAAGGCATTGCAAGGCATTGGCAGACCATCGTCCCCGCGTGATCGATGCAATCCGCACACTCTTTTCGGCCGTCATGGTGACAGCACCGCCGAACACCGTATCCTTCGAAGTCGAAGTCAGGGGGAAGCTTGCAGAGCTTTGCGGGATCGAGGTGTCCCCGAACTGTTCTAGGGTGACGAGACCGATGGTAGCGGGGGAGCGCTACCGCCTTTCCCCACACCAGCCAAACCTACGATACGTCATCCAATCTTTCGCATAAAGCAGTTCGCGAGTCTGGGCGAGAGTCGCTTTACACGCTTGAAGAGCGGTGTTGAACGGCCGCAAACCGCAGGTCGTTTGAAAGCGAGCTAGGTCGTGGAAAATTCGAAAGGGAGCGCCCTTCCAGCTCCGCGGTCGTACTGTGGGCCCGCGATGAGGCCAGTGAGACATTCCGATGGTGGTTTCAAGTTGTCGACCTCGTAGAATTGCCCCGGCTGAGCGCGGCGGCCGCTTTCGTGGACACTGGCAAGTGCAGGCCGGGTCATTAATCTATTTTTCCGAGCGAGGCGTCTGAGGATCGTCTAACGGCTCCTCGAATGCCCGCGCCGCGGGCCGTGATGTCCGATCAGCATTGCGTTCGGCCTCGGTGCGACTATCAGCCGCGTGCGCATCAAGAACGGCGCGGATGGCCGCGCTCTCGGCAAGTGTGGTGATCGATTGCTCGCGGCTCCGCGATGTGCGCCCGTCAACCAAGCGCGTCGGAAGGCCTTGCCACACGCGGCCGTGCTCGCCGGTCCCTTAAGGTCGCGCGTATGCAGCTTAGGCTCATCAAGCACCGTTTCGATCGCCGCAACGATGGCCTGCGTCGGTGATCAGTACATGATCGTCAGCCTTCAGCCGTTGCGAGCATCACTGTTGCGATCGCAGCCTGTCCGGTAGGATAAAGGGCGGCACGATACCCCCCTCGAGCTCCACCGACGCATCCTCGAGCGCGTGCGTGCTGTCTGTCCCCTGCGCTCCGTAGGACACAGGACGCTCATGCTCACGCCGCGCTCGCGTGTCACGCCAATTTTCAACATAATCAAAAACAAAGGTGCCGCCCCGGGTAACCGGCGTGTTGACCCAGCCGCGGTCAGAACGTCCGGCGCGCAGAAGCCGCGTTGCTGGACGAAGAGGCCGCATCACCGCCTCCGTGCCGCGTACGAGGCAACTGGCGACAAGCCAAACGTTTGAACCGGCGAGCCCGCTGTCTTTCTTTCGTGCTCAGGGAGCCCGTAAACACCGAGCCAGGATTTCATATGCGAAAAGCCTCGCGTTCCTCTGAATCGATCTGAGACAGGAGGTTTGTCTCCCAAGCCAGATACCGGCGCGCTGCCTCCTTGTTGCCCTGATGCCGATCATGCACGAAGAACAGGAAATCGATGCAGTTCGAATCGGCCGGGAGAACCGGCGTTGCTTCCACTGCAAGACCGGCGGCTGCCCACGCTTTCGAATCAGCGACATGCAGGAGCGGATCGTGCACGCCGCGCTCGGCAAGATCCAGGGCCGCAAGCCGCGCCGTCTCGGCCGTATCGGCTATGAGCACCACGCGCATGCCGGATGGCAGCGCCAGGCTCGCAAGCAGTGGGCGGATCGTCCATACAGCCCCCTTCAGGTGCCCCTTCCGATAGGCCGAGCTCGAACGCAGATCGAGCAACTGAATCCCGTCCATGCCGGCGAGCGCGTCGGCTGAAACCGTGCGGAGCAGCGGCAGCGGCAACGGCAGCGGCCTTTCGTGAAGAGGAGACAGGTGCGCTGCCGCGCCTTCGACGAGTACCTGCGCATCCCAGCCCATCTGTCGCAAGCGGGCCGCGATCACCGGCGCACGCACGCCTTCACTGTCGAACACCACCAAGCGGGCACCACATGTCCCGATGAATTGATCGGTCGCCTGGATGAGCTGGCCGCCCGGAGTGCTTTGGGCCCGTGGCAGACTGCCGGCGGCGAACTCTTCCGGCGTGCGCACGTCGCAAAGATAGGTCGTGCGCCCTGAATCCGTCAGCCAGGTGTCCACCGTGTCGGCATGCACAAACGGCACCTGCCATCGCGCGGCAAAGTCGAGAGCGCGTCGGCGCAGCTCCGGCAGCCGTTCGTCGGCAGGCGGCGCCGGATAGAACCGGTCGGCACCATGATCCAGCGGCAGATCTTCCAGGAACCAGCCCTGGGTGCCGTTCTCGAGTGCGAACACCGGATTTGGGAGACCCAGATCGATCAGGGTCTGCGCGCCGATGATGCTGCGCGTGCGTCCGGCACAGTTGACGACAATGGTGGTCGAGGGATTTGGCGCAAGCAGATCGGCTCGCAGCGCCAGCTCGCCATTGGGGCAGCACACCGCCGTCGGGATGCTCATCTTGCGGTATTCGTCGACCGGGCGACCGTCGAGCACCACCAAGTCATCGCCACGCACGAGCCGATCGGACAGCTCGCGCGCGCTGATGCGCGGTGTATGAAATGACAGCTCGGCCTGTTCGCCGAAGGTCTTGCTGCGCACGTTCACGCCGGCGAACAACTGAAACCCGGCCTCGCGCCATGCAGGCGCGCCGCCCTCGAGAATGAACACGTGCTCGTAGCCGAGGGCGGTCAGGCGGACGGCAGCTCGCTCGGCCAACCCGGGCGCGACGCCCTCCGCTCCGTCGTCATAGATGACGATGCGAGTGCCGATCCGCGGCACCAGGCGCTGGATGTCGCTTTCAAGCCGACTGTAGGGTAGGGACACACAAAGAAAGATATGTGCTTCACCATACTGGCCATGCTCGCGCACATCGAGCAGGGCGATCTCGGCGCCATCATGGAGCCAGCGCTTGAGTTCGAGCGCGCCAATACGCGCCGGCGCCGCAGCGGCGGCAGTCGATGCTTCGTTCATCTGTTCGAGATTCCAGTGTCAGCGTCGGGTCTGAACGCCGATCGCCATGGGCTTCGCCGTCTTGGCCTCAAGATCAAAGGTGGAGCGTTCAGTCAGCGTCTCAAGCGCTCGACCATACATGTGCAGATGACGAATGGGCTTGTCGCCACGGATCTCCACCGAATGGATGTCGTCAGGCATCAACGCTATCCCCGTGCCCGGTCCCACGACAACGAGATCGGACAATTCGAGCTCCGCGTGTCCGGGCTTCGTCCCATCGTCGAGGCGACGGTACACGAAATTGTGCTCCTCTCCTTCGATCCCTGCGACGCAGGCCCAGGTCGTGTGGTTGTGTGGCGGAATGCGCCGTCCGGGCAACATCACGTTCAGATAGAGGGCGAAACTGCGATCGGGATCTTCCTGGATCAGGTAGCGCGCCTGGCGTGTCTCGACGTCGGGCAGCGGATATGCGTCTGGCGACCAGAGTTCGGCGCGAGCTGCAAGCCCGCGGAGTTCGATGAGGACCTCGTTGAGCACAGCGCGCTCCAAGGGAGCCTTTGCAGTAGCAATTCTAATGCGTTCGATCGTCGAACGAACCGTGTCGCGACGGGTCTCATTCACACCCATGGGGTCTCCTCGACGGCAAATGACAGCGAGAGCGGTATCTGTCTGCAGGACTACGCCACAGGGAACCGTCCAACAATTTAATTCTGCCATGCCCCAACATCAGAATTCCTAATGTATTCTGGCCGCATTTTCTTGCGCCAGAGAAACACACGAAAAATCAAAGCTACAGCAGTACGTTCAAGCGGACCTCATACAATCGATTAGATTTCCTTACCGGTTGGCATCGAACTTTTAAATTGTGCCCGCTTCGTGGACAGGCTCAATTAGAAGGCACGCAGGTTTTCCGAGCGTTTCAATGTCGAGCGTTGGGCGGACAGAGGCAGATGAGGATCGGCGCATCATCACGGCCATCCATAAGCAATTCTGTAGCAACCTCCCGGCGCGCGTCGGGGCGCGAACGGGGGCAACCAGCTGGACCGCGCGCAAGACGCAGTCCGCTAAAATCGAGACAAAGCTGTCGAGATAACTGAGGGGAACGATGACGATTGAACGTATCGGGCAACGCCAAAACGGCTGCGGACCCGCACGAGGCAGCTTGCCGGAGAGCAGGAGGACCACCCGATGGATCAAAAGCGTGCTGGCATCGACCGTGCTCTGCGCTGGCGCATGGCTTACGCCCGCCCACGCCGAGACGGCCACCATGGTGCTCGCCACCGAACCGCCGACCCTCGTCTCCCTCACGAACGTCGCCACGACCGCCCTCGCCGTGAGCGGCAAGGTCACCGAAGGCCTGCTTGAATACAACGAAGATCTCAGCCCGGAGCCGCTCCTCGCCACCTCGTGGAACATCAGCCCGGACGGCAAAGAATACAGCTTCAAGCTGCGGGAAGGCGTGCGCTGGCACGACGGCAAGCCTTTCACCGCCGCAGATGCCGCCTTCTCGATCAACCTCCTGAAGAAGGTGCATCCACGCGGGCGCTCCACCTTTGCCAATGTGACATCAGTGGAAGTCCCTGATCCACAGACCCTGGTGATCAAGCTGTCGCAACCTGCGCCCTATCTGATCAAAGCGTTTGCCTCGACCGAGACACCCATCGTCCCGAAGCATCTCTATGATGGCACGGACGCCGCGTCCAACCCCAACGGCAACACGCCAATCGGCACGGGCCCGTTCAAGTTCAAGGAATGGCAGCGCGGCAACTATATCGTCTACGAGCGCAACCCAGACTACTGGGGTAAACCCGATCCGAAGATCGACCGACTGGTGGTCAAGTTCATTCCCGATGCGGCCGCCCGCTCGATTGCGTTCGAATCCGGCAGCGTGGACTTCGGCTATCGCACCCCCGTGGCGCTATCCGATCTCGACCGCCTGAAAAGCCTCCCGAACCTGAAATTCGAGACCAAAGGCGCAAGCTATTCGTACAACGTGACACGTCTCGAATTCAACCTCGACAACCAGTACTTCAGGGACAAGCGGGTTCGGGAAGCGGTGGCCCATGCCATCGATCGCAAGGTCATCGTGAACACGATCCACTATGGATATGCCACCATCACCAACTCGCCCATCGCCCCGGGACTGAAGGAATTTCACGACCCGACGCCGAGCCCCTACGCCTACGACCTGAAAGCCGCCGCGAAGCTGCTCGACGAGGCGGGACTGAAGCCGACCGATGGCAAGACGCGGTTCCGTCTCACGCTCGACTTCAATCCTATCACCACCGAGGGGCGGCGCCTCGCCGAATATATCCGCGCCTCACTCGCCAGGATCGGCATTGCAGTCGACCTGCGCGCACAGGACATCTCCGCCTTCGTAAAGCGCATCTACACGGATCGCGATTTCGACTTCGCAGTGAACGGCGCGAGCAATCTCTTCGATCCCACTGTTGGTGTGCAGCGACTCTATTGGTCGAAGAGTTTCGTCAAGGGCGTGCCCTTCTCCAATGCAACCCACTATTCGAATCCGGAAGTGGACCGGCTGCTGGAGCAGGCCGCGGTAGAGAACGACCCCAAGACCCGTGTCGGACTGTTCAAGAAGTTCCAGGACATCGTGGCGGAAGACATTCCCGACCTCAACCTCGTCTCGCCCACGTTCCTCACCCTGCACAACGCGAAGATCCACGATCTCGCGACGACCGCTGACGGCGCCGAAGGCAACCTTGCGCACCTTTATGTCAAATGAGTCACGCCCCCCGGCGTCGGCTCGCCGGAACCGTCCATTGAACCTGTGAGGCCCGCTCGATGCGCCTTCTTTCCCGTGCAGGCAAGAGCCTGAGTCGTACCGCCATCCAGGCGTTGCCGGTAGTGCTCGGCATCGTGGTCTTGAACTTCCTTCTGCTGCAACTTGTACCCGGCGACGCGGCCGACGTGATCGCCGGTGAATCCGGCTCCGCCACGGCCGAGACGATGGCAGCCCTCCGAAAGCAGTTCGGACTCGATCAGCCGGTGCTGATACAGCTTGCCAACTATCTCGATCACCTCGCCCATCTCAGTCTCGGCTTCTCTCCGCGCTACAACACCCCCGTGGGCGATCTGATCATGTCGCGCCTGCCCTTCACGCTGCTGCTGATGCTGAGCGCCTTCGTACTCTCGCTTGTAGTCGGCATCGCCTTTGGCGCGTTCATGGCCGCCTTCGCGCGGCGCTGGCCGGATCGCGCTTTGTCGCTGTTCGTGCTGATACTCTATTCGGCACCAGGCTTCTGGGTGGGCCTGATGATCATCGTGCTGTTCTCGGTGAAGCTCGGCTGGCTGCCGAGCGGAGGCGCGATGACCGTCGGCGCCGACCTGACCGGTCTTGCCCGAATGGGCGACCTTCTCACCCATCTGGTGCTTCCCAGCATCTCCCTCGCCTGCTTCTTCACCGCGGTGTACGCGCGGCTGACCCGCTCCGCCATGCTTGAAGTGGAGCGGCAGGACTTCGTACGCGCCGCTGAGGCCAAGGGCCTCGGCCCCTTCGCCATTCAGATGCGTCACGTGCTGCGCAACGCACTGATCCCGGTCACCACGGTTGCCGGCCTCCACCTCGGCAATCTGCTGGGCGGAGCCATCGTCGTGGAGACGGTGTTCGGCTGGCCGGGCATGGGACGGCTCGCGCTCGACGCTGTGATGGCGCGCGACTTCAACGTCCTGCTCGGCGTTCTCCTTCTGTCATCCTTCGTAGTCATCGTTGCCAACGTGCTTATCGACCTGCTGCACGCATGGCTTGACCCGCGCATCGAGTCCGTTTGATGTCGACCAATATGACGAGCCTCCCCGTCACCCTTCTTGCCGTTCCGGCAGCGAAGAACGGTCGACTTTCCGCCTTCCTCAGGCAACCGACCTTTGTCGCCGGTCTTCTCATTCTTGGCGTCGTGATGACGCTAGCTTGCGTGGCCGACCTGCTTTATCCGGGCGATCCGCAGGACCTGGTGGGTCCTCCCCTTTTGTGGCCGTTCCAGAAGATGGAGTTCCCGCTCGGCACGGATTCTCTCGGTCGAGATATAGCCGCCGGCCTCGTACATGGCGCGCGGGTCTCACTGATCATCGGCTTCTCGGCGGCCTCGATCGGCCTGCTCATCGGCACGCTGGTGGGCGCCGTGGGCGGCTATTTCGGCGGCTTAGCGGACAACGTACTGGTGCGCGTCACCGAGTTGTTCCAGACGGTACCAGCCTTTCTCCTGGTCGTCGTCATCGTCGCCATCGGAGAACCCTCGCTCAAGGTCATCGCACTGGCCATTGGGATCGCGTCCTGGCCGACCATCGCGCGCCTGGTACGCGCGCAGTTCCGTTCCCTGCGCGAGCAGGATTTCGTCATGGCGGCACGCAGCCTCGGTTACTCCGACACGCGCATCATCTTCGTCGAGATCCTGCCTAACGCCTTGCCGCCGGTCGTGGTCACCGCTTCCGTGATGGTCGCCGGCGCAATCCTCACCGAGACCGGGCTTTCGTTCCTCAACATGGGTGACCCGAATGTTGTCTCGTGGGGCTCCATGATCGGAGACGGGCGAGAGATGTTGCGGACGGCGTGGTTTCTCACCGCCCTTCCAGGCACCGCCACGGCGCTCACGGTGCTCGCCCTCAACCTCATCGGCGACGGCCTCAACGAGATCTTCAATCCGAGGATGCGAGAACGATGACCGCGCCGAATTCCGCCATGCCGCCGTCCACCAGGACTCCCGGATCGATCCTCCGATCGCAAGGGCCGCTTCTGGACGTGCGCAACCTCTCGGTGGCGTTCCCTGGCCACCTTGCGGTACGCGATATCTCCTTTCACATCGACCACGGTGAGACCCTCGCCCTCGTGGGTGAATCCGGCTGCGGCAAGTCGGCCACCTCCTTCGCGCTGATGCGCCTGCTGCCTCGCGGCACCGCCGTCGCCGGAGAGGTCAACTTCAACGGCATCGACCTGTTCAGGACCGATGCCCGCGCGCTCCGGAACATCCGAGGCAAACGCATCGGCCTCATTCTTCAGGAGCCCATGACCTCGCTCAATCCGGTGCGGACCATCGGCGACCAGATTGCCGAAGGGCTTGTACGGCACGAGAAGCTCACCTGGACACAGGCGCGGACCCGCACAGCGGAGCTGCTGGACCTCGTACGGATTCCCGACGCCGCCAGGCGCTATGACGACTATCCCCACAACATGTCGGGCGGCATGCGCCAAAGGGTGATGATTGCGATGGCAGTGTCGTGCAATCCGCAGCTCGTCATCGCCGACGAGCCCACGACCGCCCTTGACGTCACCCTGCAGTCGGAAGTTCTCGAACTACTCGACAGCTTGCGCAGGCAGCTTCAGATGGCGCTGCTCCTGATTACCCACGATCTCGGCGTGGTGGCGCAATGGGCCGATCGAGTAGCTGTGATGTATGCCGGCCGCATTGTGGAGCAGGCCGCGGCGCACGACCTGTTCGAACGGCCAGTCCATCCCTATTCTCAGGGCCTCATGCGGGCAACGTTGAGGCTCGATGACGGAACCCACTACAGCAACGCGAGGTTGAGCGAGATTCCTGGAAGCGTCGCCTCTGCTGCAGGCGAGCGAGGTTGCGCCTTCGCGCCGCGCTGCTCGCAGGCGACTGAGGCTTGCTATCATGCACCTCCTGCACTTGTACCGTTCCGTGACCGGCTCGTGGCCTGCCATGTTGCCGTCGAACCTTCCGAGGAGCCCTTCCGTGCAGTTGTTGGACGTTGAGAACCTTCAGACCAGCTACCATTCGCACGGGCGCATCCTCAGAGCGGTGGATGACGTCAGTTTCACCGTAGGAAAGGGCGAGACGGTCGGCCTGGTCGGAGAATCCGGCTGTGGCAAGTCGACGCTCGGCAAGACGATCCTTCGCCTTGTTCCGAGCTCGGCCGGACAGATCCGCTTTTCGGGTGCCGACATCGCGCCACTATCCGGCAAGGCGCTCATTCCCTATCGCCGACGGATGCAGATGATCTTCCAGGATCCATTCGGCTCCCTCAACCCTCGCCAGACGGTGCGGACCCTGCTGGATACCGCGCTGAAGGTGCACCGACTCGGAGACGTGACCGAACGCACCAGGCGGATCAACGAGACGATCGACCGGGTCGGCCTGCCCCGCACCGCGCTCTCCCGCTATCCGCACGAATTCTCCGGCGGCCAGCGCCAGCGCATCGGCATCGCGCGCGCCCTGATCCTCGAGCCGGAACTCATTGTCTGCGACGAGCCAGTCTCGGCCCTCGACGTCTCGATCCAGGCGCAGATCCTGAACCTGTTGGTCGACCTCAAGCGCGACCTCGGTCTGTCCTACCTGTTCATCTCCCACGACATGTCGGTGGTGCGCTATTTCACCGACAGAGTGCTGGTGATGTATCTCGGTCGCATCGTGGAGAGCGGGAGCTATGAGACGCTGTGGTCAAACCCGCGCCATCCCTATACCCGCGCGCTGATCGACGCGGTGCCGTCTTACGATGCGCAGAAGAAGCGAACGGCGGTAGTACTCAAGGGTGATTTGCCAAGCGCCTCGCAGGTGCCCTCCGGTTGCCGCTTCCGCCTACGCTGCCGTTTCGCGCAGGAGCGCTGCTCGGATGAAGAGCCGGCATTGCGTCGGATGCCGAGCGGGCAGAGCGTCGCCTGTCATTTCGCGTGAGAAAGATCGCCCGGGAGCTATTGCTGCCGGCCCCATCGCACATGAGGTTTTTCCGTGAACCATGATATCCGCCGCATCGGCGTCCTCGCCCCACCCGCCAATGTGGCGGTGGAACGGGAGTGGCCACGTTACCTGCCCGATGGGGTGGTCATGAACCACAATCGTCTCTCGCGCACTTCCACGGCGGTCGCGAAGGACGAGCTTCTCGCCATGAACGCCTCCGTCGAGCGGGCGGCGCGCGACCTCGCGTTTGCCCAGCCGGAGGTCATCGTCTACGCCTGCACCTCTGGCTCGTTTCTCAACGGACCGGACGAGGCAGAAGCACTGTCCCGCCGCATCGAGGCGCTGACGGGTATTCCTGCCGTCACAACCTCTCAGGCGGTAATCGCGGCACTGCACGCGTTGCGGGCGAAGCGAGTCTTCATGATCACTCCCTACGCCGACGCGGTGAATGCGGTGGAGGCGTCCTTTCTTGCGCATTTTGGCGTCACCGTCGCAGGCATGGACGCCTTCCGCTGTGCCCAATCCTCCGAAATCCGGGCCCTGACCTCCGAGCAGGTGGCCGAACTCGCACGCGCGCATCATGGTGAGATTGGCAGCTGCGACTCCCTTTTCATCAGCTGCACCAACCTGCTCACGATGAACGAGATCGACGAGCTTGAAGCGGCTTTGGGCGTGCCGGTGGTCTCCTCCAACCAGGCGAGCCTGTGGGCTGCCTTGTCGCAGATGAAAATCGCTGCACCTTCCGCGCCGGGACGGCTGTTCCGGCAGGCTGCGTGAGGATACGTCGCTCAGAAGGCCATGCCCCGGAATGTCTCGAACACCTGCTGCGCAGCCTCGTCAACGCTTTCATCGCGCATATAGAGATAGAAGGTAACGTCCGGCAACCGCGGCAGGTCGTCGGCCTCTCCCAGCACGCGCAGATCCGGCGTCAACATTTCGATGTTGCGGGCCGTGATTCCCAGGCCGGCCCGCACCGCCGCGCGAATGGCGAGGAGATTGAGACTGAGATAAGCGATGCGCCAGGAGAGATGGGCACGGTCCAGCGCGTCGATGGCAAGCGCGCGAAATAGGCTTGGTTCATTGGACAGAATAAGCGGCAATTGCTTCTTGCGCTCGAACTGGTAGTCAGCTGCACACAACCACACCGTAGGGGAGCTGCGCAGCGCGATGCGCGGCAGGTTTGGATCAAGCCTCGTCGTGATCGCGAGATCGAGCTCGCCCTTCTTGAGCTCCTCCATCAGAAAAGGGCTGCGACCGGTACGGACTTCAAGCAGGACATTGGGGTGGCTCTTGGCGATCCGCCCGAGCATGATCGGCAGAATGTTTTCTGCCATATCATTGCTGGCGCCAAGCCGCACCACTTCGGTTTGCCCCGGCCTGGTGGCGAGCGCCGCGTTGGCCTCGTCATTGAGCGAAATGATGCGCCGGGCATAATCGAGCAGCTTCATGCCGTCATCCGTGAGCCGCTTCGTGCGCCCCTGCTTTACCATCAGCAATTTGCCGACATGGCTCTCCAGACGCTGCATCTGCTGGCTGACCGCGGATTGCGTTCGATGCACCCGTTGCGCCGCCGCGGCAAAGCTTTCGGCATCCGCGATAGCGACGAATGTACGCAGCAGATCGAGGTCGAGATTGCGCATGGACGATCCAGAGAGAACCGGGTCAACAAATTAGGGTAGCTTATGAGTCTCGTCGCGACATTTAAATTGTGAGGCCACGGCTTGGGGCGTAATCATGTAACGAAACCCTCTGTTCTTCAGTAAGAAGGCAGTACGAACGACCCATGGAGCGCTCCCGCGGTGTCAAGCAAGATTTCTGCCAATCGATTAGCAATCCTGCAAGATATCCAATATTCCTCCGGTCGCACCCGCCGCACCGCTCCGCTTCGCCCCTGAGGTTCGTGCCATGAAGAAAGACACGCTTCTCGTTCGCGGCGGCCGTGCGGCCACCGGCCCCGTCAACCCGCCAATCTCGCGGGCCTCCACAATTCTCTTCAAGGATCTTGCTGCCTTCGACGCCACCCGCGCCGACCGGTTCGGCGCCTTGCGTTACGGCATTCACGGCACCGACACACTTTTCGCACTCGAGCACGCGCTCGCCAAGCTTGAAGGCTGCCATCGCGCCATCGTGCTACCGTCAGGTCTTGCCGCCATCACAGCCGCCCTCACCGCGGTAGTCAAGGCGGGTGATCACCTGCTCATGGTAGATACCGTCTACGGACCCACGCGCGCGTTCTGCGACGGATTGCTAGCCCGCAATGGAGTCGAGACGACCTACTACGATCCCCTGCTAGGCTCCGGTATCGCCGACCTCATCGGTGACAATACGCGGGCAATATTCTGCGAGAGCCCCGGCTCGCTCACCTTCGAGGTGCAGGACGTGCCGGCCATCGCGAAGGCCGCCCATGCGCGCTCGATCCCGGTTCTGTTGGACAATACCTGGGCAAGCCCGCTGTTCTTTGATGCCCTCGCCCACGGCGTCGACATATCAATCCAGGCGGCGACCAAATATATTTGCGGCCACTCGGATGTGATGATGGGCACGATCGCCACAACCGAACGGTGGTGGCGGCCGGTGCGCAACGTGGTGGCGGACCTCGGCTTTTCCACGAGCCCGGACGACTGCTATCTGGTGCTGCGCGGCATGCGCACGCTCGGCGTAAGAATGCGCCACCAAATGCAAAGCGCGCTCACGGTGGCGCGCTGGCTGCAGGCTCAGCCGGACGTGCGGCGCGTGCTGCATCCCGGCCTGCCCCACGATCCCGGGCATGCGCTCTGGTCGCGCGACTTTACCGGCTCGTCCGCACTTTTTGGCGTCGAGCTCGCGGCCCGCTCTCAAGCCGCGCTCACGGCCTTCATTGATACACTGGAGCTGTTCGGCATCGGCTCGAGCTGGGGCGGATATGAGAGTCTCGCCTTGCCGGCGCGCTTCACGCGCACCGCCCGGCCCTTCCCGCTCTCGGGCACTCTCGTGCGCCTGCACATTGGCCTTGAGGATTCCGACGACCTCATCGCCGACCTCACCAAGGCGCTTGCTGCCATGCGTGCGGCGGAAACCGCAGCAACATGAGTCGTCCGCGCCAGATCCGACTCTTTGTATCGAGAGACCGCACAAGGACATCCAGATGACTGAGACTTCTTTCGCCGAGATCCTCGCTGTCGCGAAGCCTGCGAGCCTCACCACGGGAGGTATCTTCGTCGGCCGGCTGGCATCGGGCGTGGCCATCGAGATTCCCTACCTTATTGCCAAGGGCGCCAAGCCGGGAAAGTGCCTGTGGCTCAACGGACAGGTCCACGGCGATGAGATCAACGGCATCGTTGCCGCCCTCGACTTTGCTCGCGGACTCGACCTCTCCGCACTCTCGGGCAGCGTGGTGGTGAGCTCGACCGCAAACCCGCTAGCCTTCGACGGACGTCGCAAGAAAGCGCCGCAGGACGATATTGATCTTGACCAGTCCTTTCCTGGTGCGGCCGCAGGACTGAGTTCCGAGCGTATGGCGAAGATCTTCTTCGAGGCCTCTGCCGCTGCCGACGCGCTGGTGAACCTGCACACTATGGGCACGGCTTTCGATGCGGACCCCTACGCTGTCTACAAGGTACATCCCAACGGGCGCGTCACCGAGGCCGAGCTGTTGCGCCTTGTCGCTCCGTTCGCACCCGCCGTCGCGTGCCGCATGAGCATCGCAGGCGGCACCGGAGAGCTTCCGGGCAACCTCGCCGGCGCCCTCGACTATCAGTGCCTCGACCGCGGACAGATCTCCTTCATGATCGAGCTTGGCGGCGGCGGACGCCTTGTGCGGGAGCATGTCGCGCAAGGCATCGCCGGCTTCGACGGGTTGGCACGCGGCCTCGGTCTTCTGCCCGAGACGGCTGTTGGCCCGCACAGTCTTCGCCAGGTGACCAAGCGCCGCCACGTGTCGTGCTCTGAGGGAGGAATCTTTCGCGTGCATGCCGTCCCCACCCAGATCGTTCCGGCCGGGCAGGCTCTGGGCGAGGTCATGGACCTGCACGGCGTGATACGCGAGCGCGTGACGCTTCCATTCGACGCGCTGATCATCGGGATCCGCCGCGATCCGGTGGTGCATTTCGGCGATCGCGTTGCTTTCGTCGCCGAAGCATGGGCCGACGTACGGACTTGAGCCCGCGATGGACCGACGAAGAGACGGCTGAAGGAAATCGCCATGGCCCTGCGTCGCTTCCCCCATCTTGCCCACTGGGGTGCGTTCACCGCCGTCGTCGAAGATGGACGGCTGGTTGGTTGCGAGCCCTTCGCAAGCGATCCCAATCCATCGCCGATCCTCGGCAACATCGTTCCCTCGGTTTATTCGGACAGGCGCATCCGACGGCCTGCGATCCGCGAGAGTTGGCTCAAGCATCGCCACCGCGCCGGTGGCGATGGCCGCGGCCGCGAGAAGATGGTCGAGGTGGACTGGGACGAGGCTCTTGAACTCGTCACCGAGGAGATTCGCCGGGTAGAGGCGAAGCACGGACGCGAGGCGCTGTTCGCAGGCTCCTATGGCTGGTCTTCCGCTGGGCGATTCCACCACGCACGCTCGCTCATTCGCCGCTTCTACTTTTCCGGCGGCGGTGCGGTGGATCAGCAGGGCAACTACAGCTGGGGCACCGCGCAATTTCTGCTGCCTTATGTGATCGGCACCTACAGCCCTCTCACGGGACGCGTCACCGCGTGGCCGAGCATCCTCGAACATACCGAGATCTTTCTCGCCTTCGGCGGACTGGCGCTGAAGAACGGACAGGTCTCCTCCGGCGGAGCCGTGCAGCACACGCAGGAGCTCTGGCTGCGACGCCTTGCCGAGAAAGGCATCCCTGTCGTCAACGTGTCTCCCACGCGCGGCGATTGCCCCGACTTTTTGCGCGCCGAATGGCTTCCGATCCGGCCCAATACCGACGTGGCATTGATGCTCGCGCTCGCCTACGAAATCCTGCGCATCGGCGGTGAGGATCGCAATTTCCTCTCCACTTACACGGTTGGGCACGAAACGCTTTGCGACTATGTGCGCGGCGTCGGTGACGGCGTCCCCAAGACGCCGGAATGGGCCGAGCAAATCTGCGGGCTGCCCGCGGCGGCAATTGCAAGGCTCGCCGCGCAACTCGTCGGCCGACGCTCCTACATCACCTGCTCATTTGCAGTCCAGCGAGCCGAGCACGGTGAGCAGCCTTACTGGATGGCGATCGCCTTGTCGGCGCTGCTCGGACAAGTCGGCCTGCCGGGCGGTGGCTTCGGATTCGGTCATGGCTCCATGAACGGCGTGGGCAATCCGCGTCCTGCCACGCCGGGTCCGGAAATGGCGGTGGGACGCAATCCCCTCGGCCGCGCCATTCCCGTGGCCCGCATCGCCGACATGCTCCTCCAGCCAGGCACTCCTTATGCCTTCGATGGACGACGCGAGACCTATCCCGACATCAAGTTCATTCATTGGGCGGGAGGCAATCCCTTTCATCACCATCAACAGCTCAATCGTCTGCTCATGGGTTGGCGGCGTCCGCAAACGATCGTTGTCAACGAGATCTGGTGGACGCCGACAGCGCGGCTTGCCGACATCGTGCTCCCCGTGACCACGACGCTGGAGCGCAACGATATCGGGGGATCCTCCCGCGACCGCTTCGTGGTGGCAATGCACCAAGCCATCGCTCCATTGCACGAAGCTCGATCGGATTTCGATATATTCGCAGATCTCGCCGCTCGTCTCGGCTACGAAGCGGCCTTCACCGAGGGCCGCGATGAGATGAACTGGCTGCGCGATATCTATGCCCGCTGCGCTGCGGGAAACGCGCAGGGCGGGATTGCTTTCCCTGATTTCGAGAATTTTTGGGCGGAAGGCATGCTGGAGCTGCCGGAGCCGAATCAAGATTTCGTGCTGCTTGGAGATTTCCGGGCTGATCCCGCCGCTCATCCGTTAAAGACGCCGAGTGGCCGTATCGAACTCTACAGCGAGACCATCGCCGGCTTCGCTCTCCCGGATTGCGGCCCGCACCCGGCCTGGATCGAACCAAGAGAATGGCTGGGCGCGGAATCGACGCAACGTTTTCCACTGCACTTGCTTACTGTTCAGCCGGCTGATCGGCTGCACAGCCAGCTTGATTTCGCGCCGCTCCCTCAAGGCAACAAAGTCGCGCGGCGCGAATGCATCGCCCTCAACCCGATGGATGCTTCGGCGCGTGGCTGCAAGGACGGTGATCTCGTGCGGGTGTTCAATGATCGGGGAGCGTGCCTTGCCGGCGTGCGGGTCGATGCGAGCATCAAATCGGGTGTGGCGGTGATGGCAACCGGCGCCTGGTTCGATCCCGACATCGAACACGAGGGCGCGCCGGAACGCGCAGGAACCGCGAATGTGCTGACCCATGACGTCGGCACATCTCTTCTCACACAAGGCCCGAACGCAATGAGTTGCCTCGTGGAGGTGGAGCGTTTCACGCTCGCCTGACCTGCTGGTCCTCGCCCACAATCTTGATTGCGGCGCATGCTTGTCCTTCACAGGAGCGCGGCGCGGACTGCGCGAAAGAACGCCGCTGTCGCGCATCAGGCCGTTTAGGCGCTACCTCCAATTGCAGACAGTGCCAGCGGAGACTTAGACTACTGGTTTCCGTCGTAAGCTTCCGGCCGAGGCGCTACCATCGAGCGATATAAAATCGCGGAAAATCGTAGGTTGGCGTGCAAAATTGTAGTCTTGGTAGCGGGGGAGCGCTACCGTCTTTCCCCACATCGCGCCACCATTTCCTTCAAACGCGCGGCTTTATGGGTTCCTACAACGAGGCTGTCGACGAACTGTTCAAGTCCGTCACTCCAGCGGTCTCGAAACTCTCGGCGACCAGAATGACATGGCGTGGTTCTTGCTTCGTAAAGCTCGTCATCGTCGAGGTACTAGTACCCACTTTTCTTGGATCGTGAGTCGTGATTCAAGATATGGATGATCCCCGAAGCAAGAGAAGTCCACCTTTCGCGGAAAGATCGCAAGGTGCTTGAGGCGTGTTGTCGCTCGCCGGTGACG